>NZ_BADT01000228.1 GCF_000239855.1 Pseudoalteromonas sp. BSi20652
GTTATTTGATTATTTTTTTACCTCAGAATTACATTAATTTCACAGCCTTGTGATCAATACGTCGTGCCATGCGTTTATTTAACTGATAATGACTCGCATATGTTGTTTATCGAGACAGAAAAAAGGATAATGCAGAGGATTTTAATAGCGTGAGGCACACATGACAGAATATGTCTTGTTATTGATTGGAACAGTTCTGGTTAATAACTTTGTATTAGTACAATTTTTAGGCTTATGTCCGTTTATGGGCGTATCAGGTAAGCTTGATACTGCAATTGGTATGTCTTTGGCAACCACGTTTGTGCTAACTCTTGCCTCTGTAACTAGCTATTTAGTTAATCAATATATTTTAATCCCTCTGGATATCGCCTTTTTACGTACCATGAGCTTTATTTTGGTTATTGCCGTTGTAGTGCAATTTACCGAAATGGTCGTGCGTAAAACAAGCCCTACTCTGTATCGCTTATTAGGTATATTTTTACCGCTTATAACCACTAACTGTGCTGTACTGGGTGTTGCTTTACTAAATATCAAAGAAGATCATTCGTTTTTACAATCTGCAGTGTATGGTTTTGGCGCTGCGGTTGGCTTTTCGTTAGTGCTGGTATTATTTGCAGCATTACGTGAACGTTTAGCAGCTGCTGACGTGCCCACTCCTTTTAAAGGTGCCTCTATTGCCATGATAACCGCAGGCTTAATGTCGATGGCGTTTATGGGCTTTACCGGATTAGTGAAATTTTAATATGACCTTGTTTTATGCCTTAATTGCGCTTGGCTCGTTAGCGCTGGTTTTTGGGTTGATTTTAGGATTTGCAGCTATACGATTTCGTGTAGAGAGCAATCCCATTGTTGAGCAAATAGACACCATTTTACCGCAAACCCAATGTGGCCAATGTGGTTATCCGGGCTGCCGCCCCTATGCCGAAGCAATTGCCAATGGCGATGAAATAAATAAATGCCCACCCGGTGGCGAAGCAACAATGAAAAAGCTTGCAGGCTTAATGGGTGTTGATGAAAAACCACTTGCCGGTGGCGAGCAAGCAGAGCCTGTAAAAACCGTAGCCTATATTCGTGAAGATGAATGTATTGGCTGTACTAAATGCATTCAGGCTTGTCCAGTTGACGCTATTTTAGGTGCTACTCGCCAAATGCATACCGTATTAATTGATGAATGCACTGGCTGTGATTTATGTGTAGAGCCCTGCCCTGTTGATTGCATTGATATGCTGCCTGTAACCGAAACTAAACAAAACTGGAAATGGCAGCTAAACGCTATTCCCGTTACACAAATAGATTAGAGGTTTGAGTGGATAAGTTACTTGAACAAATACAAAAAGGCACCGTTTGGCAATTCCCTGGCGGCGTGCATCCACCACAGCAAAAGTCACTTTCTAACGGTGCAAATATTGCTCGTCTTCCCCTGCCAAATAAACTCGTTGTTGCGCTAAAACAACATATTGGCGCTAACGGAAAATTACTTGTAGAAAAAGGCCAACGTATACTTAAAGGCCAAGCATTAACAGAGCCCGTTGCAAACTGGTCAGTACCTGTGCATGCACCTAGCTCTGGCATTATTACAGAAATAGCACCAAAACCCTCGGCTCACCCATCTGCACTACCAGAGCTTAGTATTGTTATTGAGCCTGATGGTAAAGACGAATGGTGCACACTTAATCCTGTAAGTGAGCCAAAATCACTTAGCCACCAAGAATTAATAGATATTATTCATCAAGCGGGTATTAGTGGTATGGGTGGCGCAGGCTTTCCCACTTATGTAAAAGCCGACACTAAACAATCAATCGACTTTTTTATTATTAACGCTGTTGAATGTGAACCTTACATTACCGCGGACGATACGCTAATGCGTGAGCACGCTGCAGAAATTATTCAAGGTATTGAATTAATGCAGCAACTGTTAAACCCAACGCTGTGTATTGTCGGTATAGAAGATAATAAGCCAGAAGCCATTGCCACCATGACTAAGGCGGCTGAACATAACAATAAAATTATTGTTCAAACCGTGCCAACGGTGTATCCCTCAGGCGGCGAAAAACAACTTATAAAATTGCTAACCAATCGCGAAGTACCCAGCATGGGCATTCCTGCTGATATTGGGGTGCTTATGCATAACACCGGTACATTATATGCTGTGCAACAAGCTGTCTACGAAGGCAAACCGCTTATAGAGCGAGTAGTAACAGTTACCGGTAACACCATACATAAACCTGGTAATGTATGGGCTTTATTAGGCACAGAAATAAAACACTTGCTAGATTGCCAAGGGTTTTCACCGGTACCCCAACAACGCGTTGTAATGGGCGGACCAATGATGGGCTTTACATTGCCTACTGTTCGTATTGGTGTAATTAAAACTACCAACTGTATATTAGCCCCCGATCATACAGAACTGGCAGAGCCCGGCCCTGAAAAAGCGTGTATACGCTGTAGTGCTTGTGCTGATGCATGCCCAGCTTCTTTATTGCCTCAGCAATTACAATGGTTTGCTAAATCAAAAGAATACGACAAACTTCAAGAGCACAATTTATTTGATTGTATTGAATGTGGCGCATGTGCGTATGTTTGCCCAAGTGAAATTCCACTCGTGCAATACTATCGTGTAGCCAAAGCTGAAATAAAAGAACAGCAAGCGGATAAAATTAAAGCCGACAGAGCAAAAGAGCGTTTTGATGCAAGAAAAGAGCGTTTAGATCGCGAACAAGAAGAAAGACAAAATCGACATAAACGTAAACCGGTTGCTAAATCCGCTGACGAAAAACAAAAAGTAGCTGAAGCATTAGCCCGTGTTAAAAATAAACCTGATAACGGTAATGAAAAATCGGCGGTTGCTGCCGCTATTGCACGCGCTAAAGCTAAAAAGCAACAAGGCGAAGAACTAGAGCCAGACAACAGCGAAGTAGCAAAAGAGCGCGCACTACGTAAAGAACAAGCACGTAAATATAAAGAGCAAAAATCGCAAACAGATGAATCTACCGAGACTGCACCCGTTGATGATAAAAAATCAGCCGTAGCAGCCGCAATTGCTCGCGCTAAAGCAAAAAAAGCAGCTAAAGCAAAAAAAGCAGCTAAAGCTTTAGAAGATGCAGAGCCAACAACGAGTGAAGCGCCACAAACTGATGCGCCCGTTGATGACAGAAAAGCTGCCGTAGCAGCAGCCATTGCCCGCGCCAAAGCTAAAAAAGCAGCTAAAGCATTAGAAGAAGCCGAGCAAACCGTGAGTGAAGAGCCACAAAGCGATGAGCCTGTTGATGATAAAAAAGCAGCGGTAGCTGCGGCCATAGCACGCGCCAAAGCTAAAAAGGCGGCTAAAGCATTAGAGGATACAGAAACACCAAGCGTACCCGATAATACCGACAATTCATCTAGCTCTATTGACGCTGATGTACCTCAATCAAGCGACGATAAGAAAAAAGCAGCCGTTGCTGCCGCTATTGCCCGAGCAAAAGCCAAAAAGTTACAAAAAGAAGGAAATGATCAGTCATGAAATTAACCATGGCCAGTTCGCCGCATAATCATAGTCATAAATCGGTAACCCGATTAATGCTGATCGTTATTGCCGCGTGTATTCCTGGGCTAGTTGCTCAAGTTGTTTTCTTTGGAACCGGCGTGCTCATTCAGCTAGTGCTTGCATTAGTTGCCGTTACTGTTTTTGAAGCAGCCATAATGCTAATGCGTAAGCGCCCAGTTTGGCCGGCTTTAAGCGATGGAAGTGCGTGGCTAACCGCTGTGTTATTGGCATTAAGTATTCCACCTTTAGCGCCATGGTGGGTGATTATTATTGGTTGTTTGTTCTCAATTGTAATCGTTAAACAATTGTATGGTGGTTTAGGGTTTAACTTATTCAATCCTGCTATGGCTGCTTATGTTCTGTTGTTAGTTTCATTTCCGGTACAAATGACTTCATGGCTACCTGTGTCTGACTTATTAAATAATGCAATTGGATTTACCGATCAGTTACGCCTTATATTTACCGACTTTACCTCTATAGGATACAGTTTAGACCAAGTACGTGCTGGTATTGACGGCGTTACAATGGCTACGCCTCTAGACACTATTAAAACAGATGTTGGACACGGGCTAACTGTTACCGAAAGTATGCAAAAAAACGTATTTAATGAATGGGCAGGTCTTGGTTGGATGTGGGTTAACTTAGGCTTTTTAGCCGGTGGTTTATACCTACTTAAAGAAAAAGTAATTAATTGGCATATTCCAGTCAGCTTTATTGCAAGTTTAGCTGTGTGTAGCGCAATTGGTTATATTGCAGCACCTGGAACGGAGCCGGGCACCGTATTTCACTTATTAAGTGGTGCCACGATGATGGGGGCATTCTTTATAGCCACCGATCCAGTATCTGCAGCAACGACCAACAAAGGGCGTTTAATTTACGGCGCACTTATTGGTTTATTAGTGTACTTAATTCGTACCTTTGGTGGGTTTCCTGATGCAGTTGCATTTGCCGTTCTGCTATTAAACATTGCTGTACCCCTTATTGATTACTACACGCAACCACGTACTTATGGTCACGGAGCAGTAAAATGATTATTTCATCTATGGCTAAAAATGGCGCTATTTTAACGGCATTTGCGCTCGTAACCACCGGATTAGTTGCCTCAATTGATGCATTGACTGCCGATAAAATTGCCGAGCAAGAACAACAGTATCTTACTTCTCAATTACAAGAAGTACTCGATCCCAGTACTTACGATAATGAGCTTTCGAAAGATTGCGCTATTATTTCTGATGAACGACTTGGCCCTTATGCTAATCAAATAATTTATCGCGCTCGCAAAAATAACAAGCCCGTTGCCCTTGTCGTAAGGCATGTAACACCAAATGGTTACAGCGGTGACATTAACTTATTAACCGCCGTTTTAAGTAATGGCACCATTGCCGGTGTGCGTGTAACAAAACATGAAGAAACCCCAGGGCTAGGTGATAAAGTAGAAGTTAAAAAGTCACCTTGGATCACTACCTTTAAAAGCTTAACAGTACAAAGCGAAGACGATGCTCGCTGGGCCGTTAAAAAAGACGGGGGTCAATTTGACCAGTTTACAGGGGCAACTATTACCCCTCGTGCCGTTGTTAGCTCTGTAAAAAAAGCCGTACTGTTCGCTCAAAGTGAATTTGATGCTATTTTTGCAGCCCCAAACGCCGAATGTTTAGAGGTAACGAATGAGTGAATTAAAAACACTATATAAAGAAGGTGTATGGGTAAATAACCCTGCCCTAGTTCAGCTTTTAGGCCTTTGCCCATTACTTGCTGTTACATCTACCATTACCAATGCACTTGGCTTAGGACTCGCTACACTGCTTGTTTTAGTTGGTTCTAATATTAGTGTATCCATAGTACGAAACTGGGTACCTAAAGACATTCGTATCCCGGTGTTTGTAATGATTATTGCAGGATTTGTAACCATAGTGCAGCTGCTAATGAACGCCTATACGTACGGGCTCTATCAGTCATTAGGTATTTTTATTCCACTTATCGTTACTAACTGCGCCATTATTGGTCGTGCTGAAGCATACGCCTCTAAAAACCCAGTGCACTTATCTGCCTTTGATGGGTTAATGATGGGGTTAGGCTTTATGATTGTGCTGGTAGTTTTAGGCGCAATGCGCGAACTCATTGGACAAGGCACGCTATTCGACAGTGCCGATTTATTATTAGGCCCGTGGGCGCAAAGCTTACGCATTGAAGTATTTAACTTTGATAACCAATTTTTACTCGCTATTTTGCCACCCGGTGCATTTTTAGGCCTTGGGCTACTTATTGCGGCTAAAAACGTAATAGACGCACAAATAAAATCAAAACGGGTTGCACCACCAGAGGCTGAAAAAGGCCCTCGTGCACGTGTTACTAGCTTAACTTAAGGGGAAAGCGCATTAACTTAGCAAAAGCTAATGCGTTTTAAGTTGCATGAATAAAGAAAAACGTCACCAAATACTCACTCGCTTACGCGATAACAACCCACACCCAGAAACCGAGCTTGAATATTCAAGCCCGTTTGAGTTGTTAGTTGCAGTAACACTCTCAGCACAAGCAACCGATGTTGGGGTAAATAAAGCCACCCGAAAACTGTTCCCTGTTGCTAATACACCGCAAGCTATTTTAGATATTGGCCACGATACACTGCGTGATTACATAAAAACCATCGGCTTATTTAATTCTAAAGCTGCCAACGTGTACAAAATGTGCCAAATACTAGTTGATGAACATAACAGCATAGTGCCAGAAAATCGTGAAGCCTTAGAAGCCCTACCAGGCGTTGGCCGAAAAACCGCTAACGTAGTGTTAAATACAGCCTTTGGCTGGCCGACCATCGCAGTAGACACGCATATTGACCGCGTATCTAACCGTACCAAATTTGCGATGGGCAAAAACGTGGTTGAGGTTGAGAAAAAACTCTTAAAGGTCGTACCTGCAGAATTCAAAGTCGACGTACACCATTGGCTCATACTTCACGGGCGTTATACTTGTACAGCTCGAAAACCCAAATGCGGCAGTTGTATTATTGAAGACTTGTGTGAGTTTAAAGAAAAAACTGAATAGCCCCAAAAGCGCGGTAAGTAGTCGCGAGTTTACCTCGCGCAATAGAGCACAAGCCTCAATACCCAAAAAAGCGCGGCATAAAGCCCCGCCTACAAATATAACACCCCCCTGTAGTCGCGAGTTTACCTCGCGCAACAAA
>NZ_BADT01000227.1 GCF_000239855.1 Pseudoalteromonas sp. BSi20652
TTTTCATTCATTGAGAGAGTCGATGAAAGTTAGTTACTATTTAATTTGATAGTGCTTTACGCCTATAGTCATCAAATACTAATAATATGAATCGCCGTCGCACGATTATTTTTTGCTACAATGCCTGCAAAGTAATTTAGGGTAAATAGCTGTGCTGCCGGTTCAAGACATATATCAACAACTCGTTACTACATTACAAAGTAATCCTATTACGTTATTACAAGCACCGCCTGGGGCGGGTAAGTCAACCTGGTTGCCGCTGCAACTCATGCGCGACGGGCATTTTAAACGTATTGTAATGTTAGAGCCTCGCCGAATAGCTGCACGTAATATTGCCAGTTATTTAGCAAAGTGCCAAAACGAGAGTGTTGGGCAAAGTGTGGGCCTGCGGATTAGGGGCGAGAGTAAAGTAAGCGCTAATACACGCCTCGAAATAGTCACCGAAGGCATGTTAACGCGCATGCTGCAGAACGATCCCGAATTAAGCGATATTGATTTACTTATATTTGATGAATTTCATGAGCGTTCAATTGCAGCCGACACCTCACTTGCCTTTGCGCTCGAGACCCAAAGTGCACTTCGTGAAGATTTAACCATACTACTTATGTCGGCAACGCTAGATACTGAGCGTTACACTGCGTTTTTTGATTGCCCTGTAATTCAATCAAGCGGTCGCAGCTACCCAATAGACGAAGTATACATACCCATAAAAGATGAAAGCCGCTGGCTTGATGCAATTCCTACCATAATAAAACAAGCACTTAATGAGCAAACAGGTAGCGCATTGGTATTTTTACCTGGGCAATTTGAGATACTACGCGTACAACAAGCACTCACCGATCTACCCAGTAACTGCCAAGTTGCAACGCTATTTGGCGAGCAAGATAAAGCTAATCAGCAAGCCGCTATTGCTCCTGCACCAAACGGCATGCGCAAAGTAGTGCTTACCACCAATGTAGCCGAAACCAGTTTAACTATTGAAGGCATACGCATTGTAATTGACAGCGGCAAGCGCCGTGCAGCGACCTTTAATTTAAAAACAGGGGTTACAGAGCTCACAACACAAAGTATATCGCGCTCGTCTGCTGTGCAGCGAGCAGGGCGTGCAGGACGAATAGAGCCGGGCATTGTTTATCGAATTGGCTCAAAGCAAACCTTTGAACGACGTAATAGTCACGACAATCCCGAAATACTCACATCAGACATAAGCCAACTTATGCTTGAGGCAAAGCAATGGGGAGCCAGTATTAATGAGTTAACCTTGCTCGATAAACCCTCTGAGCAACAATGCGAGCAAGCAAGTAACCTGCTTAACATGCTTGAAGCCATTAATAGCAAAGGTAAGCTCACACCGCTTGGCAGTAAAATGTTAGGTTTTGGTGCTGATATTCGTTTGGCGCATATGCTATTAAAAGCACACATACTTGATGACCAACTCCCTGGTATTTATCGCCTTGCTATTTATTTAGTGGCATTACTTGAGAGCCGAGTAAACAGTGCAAACGAGTTGAGTTTAGCGCTGCATAGTCAACAACAAAGGCCGCATCCGGTATTTAAGCAACAGTTAAAATATTGGCAAAACCGCTTAAAAGTAAAAGACGAAAACAGCGAATTAAATACGCATTATATTAGTTTGCTGGTGGCATTGGCTTATCCTGATCGCATTGCTAAAAAGCGTGGTAATGGCTACTTACTGGCCAATGGTGCAGGTGCTGAGTTAAATGCCGATTACTGGCACAACGACGATTACTTAGCTATAGCAACCATGGGCGGGCACAAAGGTGGGCGTATATTTACAGCCACTGCGCTTAACCCATTTGAGTTACAAGAATTTTTACCGCATTTATTTAGTGAACTTACTCGTTGTGAGTTTGATGAAAAATCAGCGCGTTTTATTCATCAAGATGAAGTAAAACTCGGGGCTATAACGCTCAGCAGCCAGCCTAGTAAACAAAAGCTTGATAAAAGCGAGCGCGCCAAAGCGTGGCTTAACTTATTTGCTAAACATAGTTTTGCATTATTTAACGAGCAACCTGATGCGCAGCAATTGCTGATACGCATGAGCTTAGCAAGTAAGTTATTACCCGATAAATTCCCAACTATAAGCGAGCAACAACTTATTCAAAATGCAGCGCAGTGGCTAGGCGTGTTTTTAGAGGATATTAAAACGCTCACGCAGCTTAAAAAGTTTAACTACTTTGAAGCATTACAAAACTGTTTTGATTGGCAACAACAAACCGCTTTAAAAGCATTGTTACCACTGCGCTTAACGGTGCCAAGTGGCTCAAATATAAAAATAGAATACCAACTTGATGGCCCCGCAAAGCTCAGTGTGCGTATGCAAGAAGTTTATGGCTTGACCAGTACGCCAATGCTTGCCAATGGTAAACTGCCACTGCTTATGGAGTTGCTATCGCCGGGTAAACGCTCACTGCAACTTACTCAAGATTTAGCGCACTTTTGGGCTAGCAGTTACCGCGATGTGCAAAAGGAAATGAAAGGTCGCTACCCTAAGCATTTTTGGCCAGACGACCCTGCCAACAGCGTTGCAACTAATAGAGTAAAAAGCAAAATGTAGGTGCTATACCCGTTTTATTAAAATATGAGCATTTTATTGTATTAAATAGTGCACTCACTGCGTTAAAAATATATTTATATAACAAGGGTATGTCGTAATTTTGCCTTGTTATTATGCTGTTGTGTTAGCGTTTTAATGAACACTAATTTAATGCAATGGCTATTAGTTACTTAAAGTTGTTTGTTCTATTATTGAACACATTAATATAGTGTTCCTATAAATGAATCAATATTTTTAACTGCAGGGGGGTAAGTGATGAAGCTACTTTTAACGTTAGGTTTTGCTTTAGTTTCTGCTTTTACGACGTATGCTGAAAAGCCACTCGGCTTAAATGCGTTTGCGCAGCAGTAGTGTAAAACAATGACCGCCACATAAGAATCTAATAAAGGAATAAAGAGCCTGAGGCTCACCTTGCATTGTTAGCTGATGATATTGGCAATCAGCATATTGTGTATCAACCGGATGACTCACGTGCTCCTGATGATAAAAAGCAGATGTGCGAAGGTATGAGTTTTTTTAGGTACACACACGTTGTTTAAAAGCACACTGCTTAGTACATTTGTGTTTAACGATACAGGCTTTGCCATTCGTTATAAAAACCACAAAGTAGCGATTATCCGCAAGTATCATCAATAAAACCATGTATTTGCTTTTTTGCTATTTACTGTAAATAAAGCCTTAATTAGTGTATTTGAATTTATGTTTATTGATGAATTTATACTACGCTTTAGTTATAAACTAATACGTTATAACTTTAGGTATAATGAATGCATGACCAGAACATCAATATACTCGTTATAGACGATGACGAATTACTGCAGCGCGCATTGACCCGCACGCTAAAACGTTTATGCCCAAATGCAAACATATCGAGCTTAAATTTCTCTGCCAAATTTGAAGAACAAATAACTAATAACGGCATACCTGATATTATTTTTTGCGACTCTACAATGCAGCTCTCATCGGGTAAAAAGGTGCTTGAACAAGCCAAAGATATTTGCCCGTCTGCATTAAGGTGTTTGCTAACCGGAGACCTCAGCGATAACTCTCAGCTACAACTAAATAATGCTATTCATTTTCACCTTGTTAAGCCCTTTACTCAATCTCATTTACAAAGTGTTTTAGGCAGTGCAAAGTTATTAAAAATTTTGCCAATATCGTCATACTATAAAACCATTTTAGGGCGGCTGACAGCATTGCCATTTTTAGGGGCGGTGACGCAAAGTTTACTCAATGAGCTCAATAATAGTGAGCCTAACATTTTTACTTTAGAGCAAGGTATTAGCCACGATCCTGTGCTTGCAGGAAAAATACTACAGGTTGCTAACTCAGCGTTTATGGGCTTTGACAGCCATACCTCAAACCTAAAGGAAGCCATTGTTCGTATTGGTTTAATAAACCTGCGGGCAATTGTGGTGTTTTCAGAGCTCTCCCATCAATTAGTCACTAAAACACAACAAAAAGCATTAAACCAATTAATAGATAAAGGGTATAAAAAAGCCGAGTTAGCGCAATCGCTAGCTAAATACCTTAAGCAAGATAGGCAAACTCAGTTATTTTCGTGCGCTGTAGGTTTACTGAGTGTGATTGGTGAATTGATTATAATGAGCAACACGACCTCAGGGGTAGAGAGTGGTGAAGTTCCTAAGTTTTTATTGAGCGCTTATATACTTGCCCTTTGGGGGTTTGATCAAAAAATAGTAGAGGCTCAGTTAATTGATAATTTACCAACAGAGCAAAGGGTGTCGTTAACAGTGATCCACATTGTTGTTGAACATGTATTTTGTGATAAAGCATTGAGCTTTACCCAAGGGGAATACGACTTAATAGATGATTTAAAAATACTATCCGACGTGCAACAATGGCACGAAAATACCACACAAAGCTATTAAGGGTTATTTATGAAAGGTGTTGTTTTTAGAGGTCTTGAAGCGTTGGTCATTGAAAAGTGTGGTATGGCCGCATGGGACGATTTACTTGAAAAAATGCGCCAGAAGGGCGTGTGTACATTTCAGCTCAAAGTTACCCTGATGAAGAAATACTAGGGTTAGCAAACGATGTAGCAACGGCTTTATCGATGACCATGCCTGAGGTATTAAAAGCGTTTGGGCAGTATTTATTTGGCCATTTAAACAGAACTCACCTAGGCATTGTTGAAGGCTTTAATGGTTTTGCAGATCTAATTATGGGCATAGACAAAGTGATACACGTTGAGGTGTCTAAACTTTATCACGAACCCAATCTGCCAGAGATCAATGCAAGGCTTATTAAGAACGGTTTTATTTTGATGGAATATTATTCAAAAAGACAACTTTGTATGTGTGCAGAGGGGCTTATTTATGGCGCGGCGGATTATTATAATATTGATGTAACGTTAAATCATATTCAATGCATGCATAGTGGTTTTGATAAATGCATGATAGAAATTAAATATGAGGCTGAAAATGGCTGATGACGACTACAATTACAAAAAAGCGTACTTACGTGAAAAAGCAGCCAGAGATGAATTAGAATCGTTACTGGAGAGCAAAACGCGCGAACTGTTTTGTGCAAATCAAGAATTAAAAGAAAAGCTCACTATATTAAAAAACCAGCAAACAAACTTGATGCAAACGGATAAAATGGCCACTTTAGGTACGTTGTCAGCGGGTGTTGCACATGAGATCAATAACCCACTTGCGTATGTTATGAGCAATGTCGAAAGCATTAAGTTTTACAAACCAACGCTAATAACTTTAATGCAAGTAACTAAGCAGTTTATTGGTAAATCTATATCTACATCTGAGTTAGAAGCGTTATTAATTAAGCTTGATGAAGAAAGTAATATAAACTTTATTTTAGACGATTTAGATGAGCTACTTGATGACACTCATGAGGGGTTAGAGCGTATAGCGGCTATTGTAGACAATTTACTTAATTTTGCGCGGCCTAGAAATAATATGTTTACGGCCTCTGATATTACCCTGTCGTTAAATGGGGCGATTAAATTGTTGGCTAATCAGCTTAAAACGTGTGATGTTGAGTGTTATAAAGATGAAATTCCTTTAAGCTATTGTAATTTATCGGCTATTAACCAAGTTTTTGTAAACTTATTGTTAAATGCAAAATATGCCTGCGATTTAGTTGAAGGTCAACAGGGAAAAATTATTATTAAATTGTTTTCAGATCAAGAAAATATTTATGTAGAGGTAATGGATAACGGATGTGGAATGGACGCGCAAACAGTTAACCAAATTTTTGAACCTTTTTACACAACTAAACCCGTGGGAAAAGGGACTGGTATGGGAATGGCGATTGTTTATAATGTACTTAAAGAGCATAACGGGATGATAGAGGTTCAGAGCAAGCTCAATGAAGGGACATTAATGCGTTGCATAATACCTATTACCACAATGCCTGAACCATCTTTAAATAACCAGCTGTAGTTTTATAACGCTAACAGCGTAAAATTAACTGTTTTAAAGTACTGCGGCTACTTTGATTTATATCACTATATTAGACTTACACTATGACATTGAGATGTTTTGTAATAATAGGTACTTTAATTTTAATGTGCTTTGTAACAAGCTTATTGGTTGGATATCGTTATTTTTTTAGTTTACCTACGTTAAATAACAGTATCAAAGATTACCAAGAACGAGAGTTAACAAGCCTTGAGATTTCATTGGCTAGAGAGTTTTTGTTTTTAAAAACAATTAATTATGATTACGCTGTGTGGGATGATACGTATGATTACATGACTAGTTTGGATGAAGAATATTTAGATTCTAACTATGTGGACGATACCTTTGTATCGCTCAAAATAGATGGTGTAATTATTTATGATATGAACTATAAACAAGTGTACGAACACACATATGATTTTATTGAAGGGACTACGTTTGATTTACCAAGCTTTGATTTACTTGCTAAGCCTACAAACCGTTCTATCCATCCTTATTTTAAAGCACAAGAAAATACACTAAGCCGCTTTGGATTTTTGCGCAGCAAACATGGGCCTATTATGTTTGCTTCCCACGCTATAAAGCATACCGATAAAACAGGTGAACCGATTGGTGCAATTGTTTTTATAAAAAAAGTAAGGCCATCACAAATATCATCGATGGCAGAAATAGCACAAATACAGTTAAGTTACTCCGTGATAAGTAATGAAAGTGTACCTACTCAAATAGCAAGGCTTGAAGGCGGTTTGCAAGATGAACCAATCGCTACACAGCGACAACGAGTATTGTTAGATATTAATGGTAACCCGCTACTGCTTTTTACTATAAAGCATCATCATA
>NZ_BADT01000226.1 GCF_000239855.1 Pseudoalteromonas sp. BSi20652
ATTTAATTACTTGTTTACTAAATGCATCCGACCAAATGTAAAAGCAAAGCCCCTCATGATTTTTTGTTATTTTAACTCCCGCGCTATTCTCTAAAAGCGCAGCGCCTCTAAAACTTTTTGTGAATAACAGCCCTTAAAATATGAATGCACAAAGAGAAGAAAAAGAGGAGTAAATGAGAAAACAAAGCCAATTAGTTTAAGCTACCTGTATTTCACCACCGAGCTCACCAAGAAAAC
>NZ_BADT01000225.1 GCF_000239855.1 Pseudoalteromonas sp. BSi20652
TCATAAAAGTTACAAAGGAAAGGTTTGCTACGCCATTTAGTAGCCCCTACCAACTAATTGCATTGCTTAACAAGTTACTATGATTAAAATCCAACTGCTAGATTTATACTTAAAGAAAAATCATTTGTGTCTGGTAAGCTTTAGCCAGAACACCGTATTGCCAATACGGTAAAATATGAGCAAGTAATTTTGATTAATAACAAGCACTAAGACTATTAGATAAATATATAAAATTATATAACTCTGCTTAACTCATTTTTATACTCTTTTTTTACCACCTATTACATGGTTAATTCAGTAGCTCATTAATATATGACAATTATACACTTCAAAGTTCTACAAATAAGCAAGGCAAATAAGAAGTTCAACTTTTCTTTATTTGTGCATTTACAAAAAAAGAACACATCATACTTATCTATATTTAAAGTTATATCAAACATCGAGTACTATTAATTATTTTATTTAAACAAAGCAAAGTGCATGCAATAATATCAATCTAGTAAGATGTGTTCTTTGAGGTGTGTAATGGTAACTAAGGTACAAATTAGAATTCAGTTTGATTTAATGAACGAATTAACTCTAAGACTAATTGAAGAATTGAAAGAGTGTGAATTCTCCAAAGCAGAATATTATCAATTACCAGATGTAAGTAGTTTCGATGAAAGTAAAGTTCCAGAATCTATACTTGTTTCTAAAATCACTGGGATACCGGCTCAAAAAGCAATCCTAAATTCTTTTTCTGACATGTATAAAAAATCAGGATTAAGCAGTCGTGTTTTAAAAAGGCACCCTGGTTTGCTCGTTGTTAAAAATGCAGATAAACAAGCTTTAAATAACCGAATAAATCAAGTGAATAAAGCTAAAGCTACATTTAAAGAATGTATTTTAGCTATTGATAGCAACGATGCTCGATTTGAAGCAGTTCACAATGCTATACCAAATTTAATAACGCTTGCCGCATATCGTAAAATTCATAGTGAAAGCGAATCCCCATTTTCGGTTAGGTTTACTTGGATGCACAAACACGCAACTAAAACGCTGACTAAAAAAATGGCTCTAGAAATGCTCGGCAAATCGGCCAGTTACCGAAACCCAAGAATGATAGATCAACAAAAGTGGCAATCACTTGTAGCCCAAGAACAATTAAGGGTTGCTAGTTTAGGCGAAAAGGAAAAACTGAGAATTCGGCGTCCTACTCGCGTAAGCCCTCAAGTTAATGTAAGATACACGGCACAAAATCGCTATCATGTGAGTGCTGCATTACCGTTTATTCTGATTAATCCAGAACCAGACGTAAAATTAGGTATATTACCTGATTATCAAAAACCCGAAACTCACCCTCGCAAGCGTGAGTATGATTTTTTGGTTTGATAGGTTATATCTAGAACAGATAGAACGTTAGTCATTATGTTAAAAAGGCCACATTAAGTGGCCTTTAATAGAATGTGGTTAATTAATTAAAATAGCGAAAGT
>NZ_BADT01000224.1 GCF_000239855.1 Pseudoalteromonas sp. BSi20652
GGTTAAATTTGCAGCAGTCTGTTTGGTATTTAGGCAAGGCAGAGCCTATGTAGTGTGGTTATTCCCCATAAATGGGCGATAACGTAGCATTAATGCCAAACAGGCGCTGCCCAAAGGGTTCTTCCTAGGGGCTATTTACTCTTTGTTGCCTACATAGATGTAGGTAAGGGGCGTGAGCAGGACGCGGAAGCTTTGCTCGGTTTTTACTTATTCTTGCATGGATGTAAGCCATTAGAATAACGCAGGAGCAGTTATCGAGCCCACTAGGTTACAAACCTCGCGCCGCGATTAAATAGCCCCTAGTTTGAACAAATTTTAATCCGCAAAGATCAACAGACCCTAGTTAAGCTGCAGCCACTTTTAAACAACTAATGCTGCTAATAAGCTGAGACTGCTTATCAAAATAATTAAAGCGAATAGTTTTACTAACTTTTATATGGCTAATACTCACTGTCATTGCATCTTCTCTTTGCATATTTACACCATACTGGCCTTGCTCAGCTTTGCTGTAATGAAATGCTAAAAACTGCTCGCTTACAGGATGCCTTACGTCAACAAGTTGCTTAAATTGTTCTTTGCGCTTTTGTGTAACTGTTTCAAGTTCAACACCAGATGACGTTGCAAGCGATTCAACTTGGCAATCAATTAATTGTTTCCCGTCCCACCGAACAAAAGCGATGTGATTATTATTTAACGATAATTCATCCGAAAAAATACATAATTTAAAAGGCGCATAACCCGATAAATCCATATTTTGTAGTTGAGACAACGCTGGGAGTTTATTGCTCAGTAAATGTGGGATTAAAAGGCCTCTACTGTACTTTACGGCAGTAATATCAAATACACTTTGATAATCGTTTAATAAAGCCAATGTTTGCCCAGAATGCGATACACCAAGCCAAGTTCCCCCTCCCTGTGGATCAATAGGGTAAATGACATTGCCTTTGTGCTTAATTGGGGCGATTGCCATTTCTCGCGTTTTTTGCTCATCACGGTTAAAAAACAACTCGTAACCATCATCAGTTAGAAAATAGCTTAAAGTACACATATTAACTTTGCAGTGACTTTGATTGGCTTTTTTCTCTCAAAAAAGTTGCTGTACTTGGTGCTAATCCAAAGCTCTGATCGAGTGATTCTTTTTGTGCAAAAGTAATTTGTGAAATCATCGCATAGTGGTGTACTGCATGGCTGCCTACAAAAATAAGCTCTCGTGCTAATGATGTTGTTACCGTTTGTACATTTTTACTTTTAATTGAAACTTCACTTGAAAGTAACAGCGGTTTATTAAAATCGTCTGTACTTAGTTGTTCAATCCACGATGCTATTTCGGCAATTTTGTTTATTGCTGCGCGAGGGTTGCTTTCAATATTACTGCCGCGTAGGCGACTGTCGTAGTCAATATTGTTTATACCAAAGCCCGTCATTAATGCTTGATAATGATCGATAATGTGACGCATATGTGACCCCGCCGAACTAATAAAGTTAGGAGCAACGATTTGCGAATAATCCTCTTTAGTTACACTTTCAAGATAAGCGCGTCCTTGAGCGAGTATTTCTAACTGACTATTTAACATTGAATCGACTTTCCTCATTTACTACTGCAATCGTGTATGCATCACATAACGTTGAGTAAATTTTAATAATTTGTATTGTATAATTGACTAGAAAGCTGTTTTTAAAATTAACTTTCAAAATTTATAAGGAAAATGCATTTTACTTGCTTTTCAATTGAATAAATTAGAAATATAAATGAGCTTTTAAAATGATAAGAGTAGATAAAAGAGAATTAAATAACAAGGAAGAATAAAATAATATAAAGCAAATGGCGCTCTCGGTAGGGATCGAACCTACAACTCAGCCTCCGGAGGGCCACGTGATATCCATTTCACCACGAGAGCACATTTGTTGCCGCCACACCAACTCGCGATATCAGTGCTTTAGCATCTACAATGATAAAGAGATCTTTAAATAAATACCAGTAACATCAGCTTACATGCTTATTAATTGAACCATTTTAAATAAAACACTTCACAACAGCCTAAAAACACGCTATTTATTTGTACTTGATAATAAATAGTAACTGTTTAGCAACATTGTAACTATAGTTGTCGCTGTGCGAATTGATTTAATATGAGGAAATAATGATGAGTTTAATGTCTACTGAGCAAGTTGCTGAGTTTTTAGGTGTAAAAACAGAGCGAGTAAAACGTCTTGCTAGAGAAAGTTTATTAATTGCTAAGGCTGAAGATGAAAATGGTGAGCCACAATTTGATGCAGGCGAAGTAGCAAAATACAAAGAGCTTGCCGAACGCTTCGGTGGTCTTTAGCTTTTATAAAATATTATTAACTAGTTTAGTCAGCTGCGCGCGTAACGTTATAGATTTATTAGTTATGCTGCGCTCTTCATACCAGCCAATACACAACACTAAAAAAACAACTTATAATAATCTAACTTATCGATTGATGGCTCAAATTTGTTTGTTTTATCAATGCAATTTTTATAATTGTTTAACAGTGATTGTTCGCTGCGCTCATTAAGATCAAAGCTCACTGCAAGGGCTGCTAAATCGAAATACACGTCATTAGTTTGCGCGTACTCAAAATCAATTAAATACATACCTGAAGCATTCACAATAATATTGTCTTTTACTAGATCGTTATGGCAAAAACCCTCATCAAGTTGCATAGCTGTAACAGCTTTTAATGCCTGCTCTATTTGAGATTTGTGTTGCGTGTATACATCAGTACGTTGATAAAAATGCAGTTCTTTAGCTATATCCATTGGCGCGGTGGCTACATTGTAATTATGCACTTTAGCAAGTTTATTAATAAAACTAAGCGTTATATCCGATTGCGCACTCTTGCCTTCAATGTAATTAAATACCGCCAGTCTGTTTTGTTTATCGAACCCAACAAGCGCAGGACATATATTAAAGTTACTTAAAAAGCGCTGCGCTTGAAGGCCCGCATCGGGCCAGTGGCTTTTATAACACTTTAATAAGTATCCTTGTTGCTTGGTACGTATTAAAAAATTATCGTTACTAAAGCCATTAAGTAATCGCTCGCTTGAAACAATGCTTGTAGGCTCTATAAACGCACTACACATTTTTACTAACTGATTATGCTTAATCATTAATTAAAGCTGTGCTAGAGGCTTAGCTTGGCTTTGCTCGTATTCTTCATACCAGGTTTTAAAGCCCCATGCCGCCATAATTGTATAAAATATAAAGAGCGCAAGTGTTGGGTAATAACCTTTTTCGTAATATAAATACATAGACGCTGCATCTATTACTATCCAGTACAGCCAGTTTTCGAGCACTTTTTTTGCAACCAAGTAAGTGGTTACTACTGCAAAGCACGTTGTAAAGCTGTCAAGATAAGCAAAATCAGCATGAGTATAATTTTGCATTACATAGCCAATTACTATTGAGGCGACTGTGGTTAAGCTAATTAAAACAGCATGGCGATTTATCGGCCATGAAGTAATATTTAGATTTTCAGCTTTACCTCTTCGCCACACAATCCAACCAAATACAGCCATATACATATAGTAAAAATTAAGTAATGACTCCATTAATAGCGCGCCATTCCAGTACATAATGGTATAAATGAGTGTGCTAAAAAATGCAGCTGGCCAACACCAAAGGCTTTCTTTTATTGCTAATAACAAATAAGCCATAGACAACGCCACTGCAATGTATTCCCAATGCGACATTGCAGTAAAGCCACTTAAAGTTTGTGTTAAAAAGTCCATAGTACACGGTTACCATTAGTTTTCATGATTGTAATAGTTACTCAGGTGATAAATCGCCAGAAAGAAACTTACATACAAAAATTGCTTTGCCAAACTCTTCATACGAGCGTTTAATTTCGGTGCTAAGTACTTGCATTACTAAATCGTAATCACCAAAAATTTGAGTCGAAAGTGTATTTGTGATCACTTTTAAATCATCGTATTCGTTTAATCGGTCAATAAAACCTTTTATAAACGGGATATAATCTTCATGAAGAGGATATTTACTGATCTCTACTGATAATTTCATTTTAAACTCTTTATATTAATTATTTGATTTCAAAAAATCGTTCAATGCCGGTTCAATACAGTGTAAAATCATCACAACACTCAATCAAAATGAGCTAAATATGGCACGCAGAATCACTTATACATTTAAAAACCAACCACGCGAGATTAATTTCGCTAAAGATAAATACCACGACATGTATCAAGCAATTGCTGCTGCTGAAGGTATTGATCTAACTAATTACCTAAACATGGTACAACAAATAGAAATGACCTCAAAAGGGTCGGCCTCGGTTCGTAATTTTCGTGACCAAGAATTTGCCCGCATGGGCTTTAGCGATATTTATTTCATTAAAGAATAAATACCGCTATTTAACTATTGCTGATACTCATAACCTACGCGTGGTGTAATGTTACACAAAAGCTCGTAAGGAATTGTATCAGCACATAATGCTATTTCTTCTACCGGCAATTCAGGTCCCCACATAGTAACCCTGTCGCCCACTTTAATGTTACCTTCATTAGCGCCTATATCTACGCTAATCATATCCATTGCTACACTCCCTACAATACCATAACGCTTTTTACCAATTATAACGGGAGTACCTTCTTTAGCATGCCTAGGATAGCCATCGCCATAACCCATAGCCACAACAGCTAGCTTAGTTGGTTTATCGCTTTTCCAGCGGCCACCATACCCAACCGCTTCATTAGCTGGCACATTTCGTACTGCAATTACGCGCGTAGTTAAGCGCATAACGGGTTTTAATTTGTGTTGTTGTCCAATGCTATTAGCCATTGGCGATACGCCATACATCATCAGTCCTGGGCGTACCCAATCACCATGACTATTTGGCCATGCAATAATACCGGCAGAATTTGATAAACAATGCGCTTGGTCAATGCCATTCACTAAATTATCAAATAACATAATTTGTTGAACGGTTTTAGCATTATCAACATCATCAGCACACGAAAAATGGGTCATTAAATTAACGGTATTTTTGGCGTTAGCCGTTTTTTGCAATCGGTCATAAAACGCTTCAAATTGCTCTGGCGCAATACCTAATCGATGCATACCTGTATTAATTTTTAACCAGCATGTTATTGGTGCATCAAGTGCAGCCTCTTCAAGCGCTTCTAACTGGTACTCATCGTGAATAATGGTTTGAAAGTTATTAGCGAGTAATATTGGCAAGTCTGCTTTATTAAAAAAACCTTCTAGTAAAACTATTGGCTTTGTTAACCCTCCAGCTCGCAGAGCTAGAGCCTCATCAATACGTGCTACAGCAAATGCGTCAGCATCGCTCAAGCTTTGGGCAATCGTCACCAAACCATGCCCGTAGGCGTTTGCTTTTAGCACCGCCATTACTTTGCTATTTGGAGCAAAGCGTTTAACCTGCAAAAGGTTATGCGCAAGTGCAGTTAAATTAATTTCAGCAGTGGCTAAACGCATTAGTAATCATCATCTACCGCTGGTCCCGCGTAATTATCAAAGCGAGAAAATTGACCTTGGAATGTTAAACGCACTTTACCAATTGGGCCGTTACGTTGTTTACCTATGATAATTTCGGCAATACCTTTGTCAGTACTGTCTTCGTTATAAACTTCATCACGATAAATAAACATGATTAAATCGGCATCCTGCTCTATCGACCCTGACTCACGTAAATCTGAGTTAATAGGGCGTTTATCGGCACGTTGCTCAAGTGTACGGTTAAGCTGTGAAAGCGCAACAACAGGACACTTTAGCTCTTTTGCTAGTGCTTTAAGTGAACGTGAAATTTCAGCAATTTCGAGCGTTCTGTTATCAGCAAGGCTTGGTACACGCATTAACTGCAAGTAATCGACCATGATCATACTAATACCACCGTGGTCGCGGGCAATACGCCTTGCACGTGAGCGCACATCGGTCGGTGTTAAGCCCGATGCATCATCAACGTACATTTTACCTTTTTCCATCAACAAGCCCATTGTTGATGAAAGTCGTGCCCAATCGTCATCGTCTAACTGACCAGTACGTACCTTAGTTTGGTTAATACGGCCAAGAGACGCTAACATCCTCATCATAATTTGTTCAGATGGCATCTCTAGCGAGTAAATTAATACAGGTTTGTCTTGCGTCATTGCAGCATGTTCTGCAAGGTTCATCGCAAAGGTGGTTTTACCCATTGATGGACGCGCTGCAACAATTATTAAGTCAGATGGCTGTAAGCCCGTCGTCATTTTATCTAAGTCTGCATAACCTGTACTCACACCCGTTACACCATCTTGTGGTGACTGGTAAAGCTCTTCTATTTTATCAACGGTTTTTTCAAGGATGCTATGAATGCTTTGCGGGCCTTCATTATTTTTTGTTCGTTGCTCAGCTATTTTAAACACTTTGCTTTCGGCAAAATCGAGCAAGTCGTGACTGGTACGTCCTTCGGTGTTAAAACCGGCTTCTGCAATTTCGTTCGCTACGCCAATCATTTCACGTACAACAGCGCGTTCGCGTACAATACTTGCGTAAGCGTCAATGTTAGCAGCGCTTGGCGTGTTTTTAGCTATTTCGGCTAAATAAGCAAAGCCACCAATTCCTGCAAGTTTATTATTTTTTTCTAAACTTTCAGAAATAGTAATTAAATCTATCGGATCGCCAATCTCAGCAAGTGCCGTCATCGCCTCAAAAATTAACTTGTGCGTGCGGGTATAAAAATCCTGTGATACAACAAGTTCAGCTACGCGGTCAAAAGCTTGGTTATCAAGCATTAAGCCGCCTAAAACAGATTGTTCAGCTTCTATTGAATGGGGAGGAACTTTAAGAGTATCGACTTGCTTATCTGGTTTGGCCATAACTTCACAGTAGTAAAATTGAATGGCTCTATTCTATCGACTTGAAGGGGCTGTGCAAATAGAAAAGCAGGAAATCTTTTCCTGCTTTTTGTAATCGTGAAGGTGAATGAGCGTTATTTAATACGAAGCTCTATGCGTCCACTAATTGTATCCATTTCAACATTAGCATTACCGCCATTAATGCTAAATTCTAAATCACTGGCTGGGCCGTATTTAGCTTTACTGACTTTATCGCTAGTAACTTTATTAATGATTTTTCCATTAGCGTGCGCTTTAATTTCAAAATTTGCAGATATGCTGTCAGGAAAGTAAAAATCACCATCGCCACTTACCGATTCAAAACGTACATCACCGCCTTTTAAAAGCTCTTTAATATGTACTTCGGCTTCGCCATTTACCGTGTTAATACGTAGGTTTTTAATTGACGATAGCGTAAAGCTTATATCGCCATTTACATTTTCAAGGCGCACATCATTGGCGCTTGAGGTTGATTTAATATCGCCATTAACAGCGCTAAAACGTAGTTCACCACTTGATTCTCTATCGTTAATTTCACCATTTACGGTTTCAAATTGAATATTACCGTTTAAGTTCTCAGCGTTCACATCACCATTTACGGTGGTAAGCTTAATGTTGCCAGTAATATCATCTACCGTAATTTCGCCATTAACCACGTCAACTTCAGCGCCGTTTTTTAGATCTTTCGCAGTCACCGATACATTAACGCCAGCAAACTCTAAACTACTGCTTTTAGGCATAAATATGGTTAGGCTTGAGCCATCGCCATTATTACTCCAATTTGATTTACGTGGCATTTTTACAATAAACTGAGTTTTATCGCCATTTGTTTTAAGCTCATAACCCTCAGCTTTGTCATCAAGCTCGCCAGATACTTTAAATTCGTTTTTATCCCAGCCTGTAATATGTATATCACCGCGTTGGTTTTCAATAAAAATAGTGCCGCCACTTGGTACGTCTATTTGCTTATCTATTTTTTCACCCGCTAATACCGCCAACGGAAATAAGCTCAGTCCTAATAAAATCGCTTTCATATCGTACTCCTAAATGTGCTGCCAACGTGGCGCGTGCACCTTGTTAATTAAATCAAGTTGTTGTTGATATATTTGCGCTAACATTGTTAGTAGCGCTTGGTTTTGTGGCTCATTTTCAAGAACTTGCTTTATTGCTTGCTCTGCCTCTTCTAATTCCTGTAGCTGCGTTTGCCAATTAGTGGTCAATGCTTCTTTATTTTCATATTCAATTAACAAACTGTTTTTTTGCGCCGAAAAGTAATCACTTATAGCCACTACAGGTTGTGGTTCAGGCGCTATAAAAAATAAATTTACAGCAATTAAAGCGGCTAATGTGCAGGCAGCTATTGCTGTTAGTTTTGGCCAAATAGCAGTGCCTTTTAGGTCCTGCTTATTACTAATCATTGCTCGCTCAATTCCCGCCCACAGGTCTTTTTGTGGCGTAATTTTTTTATCAAGCGTGTTTAATGACTCATTTAAATAGTCGTCAAAGTTTGGTTTATTCATTTTCATACCACTCTTGTAATAACTGCCTAGCACGATGATATTGTGATTTACTTGAGCCAACAGCCATACCTAGTTTTTCGGCTATTTCTTCGTGCCTGTAACCTTCAATTGCAAATAATACAAATACCATACGTGCGCGCTCAGGAAGCCTTACTATTAATTTATCGAGGCCATCTAAACCTTGGCAATCGTTTGCTGATTGCTCATCCATACCGCTGTGTTCAATGCTCACTACTTTTTGCAGCCAATTTTTTTGCTTGCGTAAGTAACTAATAGCTACATTACTGGCAACACTGTAAAGCCAAGTAGAAAACTGCGAGCGACCGTCAAATTGCGCTATTTTATGCCATACCTGTACAAACACTTCTTGGGCTGCATCCTCAGCATGCGCTTGGTCGGCTAATAAGCGCAAACATAAACCGTAGACTCGTTTTATATGCAACTCATAGATCGTTGTGTATGCAGCCTGATCACCCAATTTAACACGCTCAATAAGTGTAGTTTCGCATAAAGGCGTTTGGTCGGGTTTAACGTGTAACATCCGTGATGTCGCCTTTTAATTATTATTATTGAGTTAGTGTATTAATAAGTTAGACGTAATGACAGTTCGAAAAGGTTTAAAGAGAATGAAAAAATAATTGAATAAAAAGGGGCTTATACGAGGTTGTATTTAACTGTGCCCTTAACTAGCAACTAACAAACGAAGTTAGCCAAATTACAGACACAAAAAAGCCGTGCTAATAGCACGGCTTTTATCGCTTAATTAAAAATTAAGCTTCAGCGATTACGATTACTTTAATAGTAGCCGTAACTTCTGAGTGAACTGAAATTGAAACGTCAAATTCACCAGTGTCACGAATAGTGCCTAAAGGTAAACGAACTTCTGACTTAGCAACTTCAACACCAACAGCTGAGATAGCGTCAGCGATGTCACGAGTACCGATTGAACCGAATAACTTACCTTCGTCACCAGCTTTAGATACTAATGTAACTTCAGCTAATGCTTCTAGTTTTTCAGCGCGTGCTTGCGCAGCAACTAACTGTTCAGCGATTTTCGCTTCAAGTTCTGCACGACGAGCGTCAAAAGTTTCAATGTTAGCTTTAGTCGCAGGAACTGCCTTACCTTGAGGGAAAAGGAAGTTACGTGCGAAACCAGATTTAACTACAACCTGTTCACCTAGGCTACCTAGGTTAGCGATCTTATCTAGTAGAATAACTTGCATGTTTCTACACCTTTTAAAAACTGTTAATCCGCTGCTTACTTATGTAAGTCAGTGTATGGAAGAAGGGCTAAGTAGCGAGCACGCTTAATAGCAGTTGCTAGCTGGCGCTGAAATTTAGCGCTAGTACCTGTGATACGGCTAGGTACGATTTTGCCACTTTCTGTAACATAGTTTCTAAGAGTAGCTAGATCTTTGTAATCGATTTGTTTTACGCCTTCCGCTTTAAAGCGGCAGAACTTACGACGTCTGAAATAACGTGCCATGAGATTAATTCCTCAAATAATTCTTTCTATATGCTGAGCATGCAAAACCAATTGGCTAAGGCCGTTACGACCTTCGTGGCGATTTAAAAAACCACTCACTTGCAATGCCTGCCCAACGTGCAAATGTTGAGTCTGTTGTTGCATTTGCTTTCCACTGGCAACTACCTGTAGCCTCACATAACTATTACGGTTAAGGTCAGCTTCGGTTTGCATCGATTTATGTTCTACAACAAAAATACAATGCGGGATGCCAGCAGGGCTTTGGCTAAACTTGGGAGTTTTACAAACTACCCCAGATATAACCAGCTGATTCATATATGGGCTAACCATTATAGTAACTGCTGATCACATGCCATGCTAGGACTCAAAACAATTAAGCAGCTGGTGCTTCTTTCTTCTCTTCTCTTGCAAGAGGAGACGCTTCAGTTTCAGCAGTTTTAGTGCGGATAACTAAGTTACGAAGCACTGCATCGTTGTAGCGGAAAGTAGTTTCTAGCTCGCTGATTACTTCAGTTGGTGCTTCAACGTTCATAAGAACATAGTGAGCTTTATGAAGCTTGTTAATTGGGTAAGCCAATTGACGACGGCCCCAATCTTCAAGACGGTGGATAACACCACCAGCTTCAGTGATAGAACCAGTATAACGTTCGATCATACCAGCAACTTGCTCACTCTGATCTGGGTGAACCATGAATACGATTTCGTAATGACGCATGGATATTCCTTACGGTTAATAGAGCCTTCTACCGTTTCGGCCGGTCGGTTTAAGGCAAGGAATTAATAGTTTAAAAGCCGAAATGAGCGCGCATTTTACGCTTAGACGGATAATTAAGCAAGCAGGTTTTTTTAAGCTTTTATAGATAAGAGTTAAAAGGTAATTATTACGAGCTTTGCTCGTCGCGCTAACAAGCTGCTCGCCTACCGCAAAAGTTAAGCGCAGAGTGCAATGTCTCTTGTAGAAGCCGAACTTACTCGCGTGAAAAGCGATAGCTTTTAATTGCTTAAGCTTTATGTTTACCCCGAAAATATAAACATTTACTCAAGCTTAAAACCGTGCAATTATTAAGCAATACATTATTAAATAAGGATATTTATGAAGCTTTTACTATCGCTTGTATTAATACTTACTTTTAGTACACCATTTTTAAGCCACGCAAAAACCAATACAACTGACATAACCGTTGGTAAAAAAGTCATTCTACAATCAAAAATACTTAACGAAGACAGACCAATCAGAATTTTCATACCTGACACTGTAAAAGACGATCAGCCGCTTTATGTTATTTATTTACTTGATGGTGTTGAGCACTTTCATACTGCGTCTGGTGTTGTTAAATCCCTTGTTGATTACGAGCAGATACCTAACGCAATGCTCGTTGGTATTGATACAACTAACCGTGTTCGCGATTATTTACCAAAAGTACAAGGTGAGCCTAAAACTGAGTTTCAAACCTTTGTTAAAAATAAATGGCCTGAAGCTGGGCAAACTGACGAGTTTTTGAAGTTTGTTTCTGACGAACTTATGCCATACATAAATTCTAACTACTCAACTAACGGCTACAGCACCTTAATTGGCCACTCTAATGCAGGTACTTTAGCGCTTTATACTTTAGCTAATCAGCCTGAGTTATTTAACAACTACATAGCTATAAGCCCAAACAGTTGGTGGAGTGATGAAGAATTAAAAAATAATATTATAAAATACACTAAAAACCCTAAAGGCGGTCAATCGTTATTTATTAGTGTAGCAAGTGAAGACGCACGCTTTTATACAGGTGTATTAAATACGTTAGTAAATTTAGAGCAACAAATGCCCACACAGCTTAAATGGGAATATAAGCATTACCCAAATTTTACGCATATGGGCACCATACTACCAGCGCTTAGCGATAGCCTAATTCACTTATTTAGCGACCTAATATTTAAGGTTACTGACGAGCACGGAAAGTTTGCTGATGTATCGCTCATTACAGGTTATTACCAAGCACTGAGTGATAAGTACGGGTTTGAGCTTAAAATTCCACAAGATGTATATGTAGAATTTGCTCATAGCCAGCAAAAATTTGGTAACACTGCTAAAGCTATTACCACGCTTAAACACTTTACTACCAACTACCCAAATGCAGCCTATTCTCACATGCGTTTATCGCAAGGCTATACTGCAAATAAGCAGTTTAAAGAGGCCGTCACTAGTATGAAATACGCATTAGAACTTGCTAAACAAAACTCACGCGACCCACTTTTAATTGATGCGCTCAAGGATATGGTGAATGAAGCACAAAAGAATTTGTAATTGATTTAACGCAAAGCGCTTTTTAGCTAACGATAGTAATTACGAGCTACGCTCGCGTAAAAAAGCGCAGATTTAATCTGTTTCAAACTACTTAAAAACAAAAAACCGATGTTTAAACTAAATATCGGTTTTTCTTTACTGAAAGCTGACAGCTAAAAACTGACTACTTTACTTTCTCGTTGGTTTTTTTCACTCAACCGATATCACTTTCCTATCGCTTCTTTGGCGAACAGGTGTTTTATTGGGCCTAAATTATCAACGAGTGACAGCCCGACTCCACGTATCAGTTTTTTAACCGGATTTGCACCTTCAAATAGCTCTTTTAGCCCTTGCATCATAGCTATGTGCTTTTGTGCATCAAGTTTGCGGGTACGCTCGTAATCACGAAGTGTGCGGGTGCTTGCAAACTCCTTACTGTCGCGTGTTAAAAGCTCAATTAAATAAGCCGCATCTTTTAGGCCTAGGTTCATACCTAGCCCTGCAAGTGGATGGATTGTATGTGCAGCATCGCCAATGAGTACCACTTTGCCTGAAACCCATTGCTGGGCGTAGCGCATTTTAAGTGGGAAAGCTGCGCGCGCACTTTGCACTTCACATAGCCCGCACTGTCCATCAATGGCTGCCATTACGGCTTTATTAAAGGCACTGTCGTCCATTGCAAGCAGCTCATCGCAGTGGTTTGGGCTGGTAGACCATACTATTGAATGCGTGTTGGCATCGCTCAATGGTAAAAACGCTAAAGGCCCTGTTGGTAAAAACACTTGGCGTGCGGTGTTTGCATGCGGCTCTTTAGTTTTAACCGTCGCGACTAGCGCATGGTGATCGTAATCTTTAAAGCTAAGCGCCATATTAAATTGTTTACGTATAGCTGAGTTTGCACCATCAGCTGCCACCAGCAGCTTTGCTATAATTGGTTCGCCGCTTTTAAGTGTTATAAATACATCAGATTCGCTTTGATGTATTTGCTGATACTGCGTATCAAACATTAGTGTTGCACTGCTTTGTTGCTCTAGCTCTTTTATAAGCGCAAGGCGGATAATGTCGTTTTCAACAATATGGCCTAAATGTTCAAGCTCAAGTTGCTCGTTATTAAACGCTATTTTGCCAAAGCTGTCGGCATCACGTACATCCATATGCGTATAAGCACACGCTCGCTGTGCGATAATTTCGGGCCATACGTTTAATTGTTCAAACAAGGTTTGACTTGCAATGCTTAACGCACTTACGCGCAAACCATATTCGTCAGTTGGTAATGCTTGTGTTGGTGCGCCGTCAAGTACAACGACGCTTATATCGGCTTTTGCCAATCCAAGTGCTAGTGTTAGCCCTACACAGCCGCCACCTACAATACAAACCTGTGCTTGCTTCATAAACGCCTACCTTGTTTAACTTGCCCCATTAACTGTTTAGCTAATGGCGCTTTTAATGCGGGAAATAAATCCATCGAAAACAACCCAATACTACGCCCCAATGCGAGCATTCGCGATGAGTTTGAAAAAAGCCTAACAAGTGCATCGGTTAAACTCATTACGGTTTTTATATCATCACTGCGCTTTTTTGAATATTCACGTGTAAACGCATAGCTGCCTAAACCGTGTTGGCTGTTTGCTATTAAATTACTAAGTACTTGCACGTCGCGAAGGCCTAAATTAAAACCTTGCCCTGCAATAGGATGAATAGCATGTGCAGCATTACCAATAACCACTGTACGGTGCGCAATTAAAGACTCAACTTGCCCATAAACGAGCGGGTAACTCGTGCGCATGCCCACTTTAGTAAATTGGCCACCGCGATAACCAAACGCGCTTTGCAGTGCACTTATAAATTCTTGTTCATTAAGTGCCATGTGCTGTTCAACCTGATCTTGGCGCATACACCATACTAACGAATAACGGTTGTTGCTCATGGGTAATAACGCCATAGGCCCGTTTTGTGTAAAACGCTCAAAAGCATGATTATTATGCCCACCAGCCACTTCTACATTAGCAATAATTGCGCCTTGTTCATAAGGCTGGGTATTAAAACCAAGCCCAAGTAAATTACGTGTGGGTGATTGTGCACCATCAGCAATAACCAATAGTGCTGCATTTAATTGCTCGCCGCTTTGTAAGGTAAGTGTATTGCTATGCAGAGTTTGCTCAATGGCAATTACGCTATCGGGGCACAAAAGCGTAATATTTGACTGCGTTAAACGCAGGTGGAGCGCTCGGCCAAATGGATTTACTTCTACTACGTAACCAAGTGAGGGCTTAGCAAATTCGTCGCAATTAATGTGCGCTTTGCCAAAGTGGCCTCTATCAGACACGCTCACTTTTTTGATTGCTGCGGTGTAAGGGGCATTTTGTTCAAACAAATTGAGGCTTTGTAAATACTCTACCGATTGCTGAGCAAGTGCAATGCTTCTGTCGTCAAAGCTTGGGTGGTAGTCGCCGGTTACTTGATTAGCTTCTACAACGGCAATATTTAACGCGGGATTAGTTTTAGCCACACTTAACGCGCAGCTTGCTCCCGCTAAACCACCGCCAATAACAACTACATCAAACTGCTTAGCCACTTTACTCTCCGAGCTTTATACGTTTTTAGCACTTTGCATAAGTGCTTCTATATCGCTAATTTTTTTAGGCACGCTTAGGGTCAAGTTTTCATGGCCGGTTTCGGTAACTAGCAAGTTATCTTCAATACGAATACCAATGCCTTTGTATTTTTGCGGTGCGCTTGAGTCTTCGCTGATATAAAGCCCAGGCTCTATGGTGAGTACCATACCTGGCTCAAATGCACGCTCAGCGTTATTTACTTTGTAATCGCCAACATCATGTACATCTAAACCAAGCCAATGCCCAAGCCCGTGCATGTAATATTCTTTACATGCACCTTTTGCCATTAGCTCATCAAAGTCGCCGGTTAAAATACCTAAATCAAGTAAACCTTGGGTCATTACTTCCATTGCACGTTTATTAGCATGCGACATGTAACCACCGGGTTTTACCTCATCAAAAGCAACTTCTTGCGCTTTAAGTACAATATTATAAATCGCGGCTTGCTCTTCGCTAAATTGACCATTTACCGGAAATGTACGCGTTATATCAGCAGCGTAACCTTGTAGCTCACAACCGGAGTCTATAAGTACCAAGTCGCCATTTTTTAATACGTCGCTATTTTGTGTGTAATGCAAAATATTAGCGTTGTCGCCACTACCAACAATTGTACCGTAAGCTGGATGCGGCGCACCGTTCATTGCATAATGATGATGTAGCTCTGCTTCTAATTGAAATTCAGTAGCTCCGGCATGCGAAAAACGCATGGCGCGCATGTGCCCTCGCGCACTAATTTCACAGCCTTCTCGCATAACATCTATCTCGCTTGGCGATTTAAACAAACGCATTTCGTGAATAAGGCCGCGTATTTCTTTTAAAGTACTCGGTGCTTTGAGGCCTTTTCGTGAGCCACTTCGAAGTGTACATAGTAACGAAAACACTTTGGTATCAAATAAGGGGTAAGCACCTTGTGCAAAATAAATGGCATCTTTTTCATTTAGTATATCGAGTAGCTTATCGTTTAATTCACTTAATGGATAAGCTTCATCAAACAAGTAGTCACTTTTAGCTTTATCAAAGCCAACTCTGCGGCCATGCCAAATTTCTGCAAGCTTGTCTTTATCTAGGCAAAATAAAGTACTGGGTGCATCGCTGTTATTACATAGTACAAGTACAGCGTCGGGTTCGTTAAAGCCTGTTAAATAGAAAAAGTCGCTATCTTGTCTAAATGCATATTCGGTATCGCGGCTGCGCGTAACTTCACTCGCAGCGGGAATAATAGCAACGCTATTTTCATCCATTTGAGCAAGTAAACGCTCGCGGCGTGCTTTAAATTCTGACTTTTGTACTTCAACCATTATTAACCAACCCGTTTTACTTTTTAAAAGTTAATGAAGTGTTTTTTTAGTACTTTGCGTGCTTTGCTCTTTACCAAGCTCTGCAAAACAAAGTAGTGCTGATACACGCACATATTCAATCACTTCGTGCAGCGCTTGGCTGTCTTCTTCTGTTTCTTCAAAAGTAGTATCTAGGCGAGTAATTTCGCTAAAGTCAGTAATAACTTCTTTAACATCGCTCGATAGCTTACCGTAATCTTTTTGCTTTAAACCAAAACCAAGCATAAAACCTGCTACCCATGATACGAGCCCATTAGCCTGATCGATGAGTGTTTCGTCGTCGCTTGGTAAAAATAAATCAAACTGAAATTCATCATCATTAAAGCTCGCGACTACTTGCTTATAAATAGTGCCAAAAAACTGCTTTAAATCGTTACTAAACGATTCACCATCGTTAAACACGTCGCTCAAAAGGCCTAAGTATTCTTTGTCGTCAATGGTTAAACCACACGCAAGTAAACCGCTAATCACACCATGCGCTTCGGCAGGCGATACAAATATTTCGTTTTTTTCTAAAAGCAGTTGAGCTTTTTCGTAATCGGGTAAATCGTTCATAATCGAATCTTCGCTTTGCAAGTTAAGCCAATGCTACCACTGGGTAAAAAGCAACTCCAATTAATTGTATGATCAAGCTCAAAAACCATGCGATAAAGTAAATGGCGAGTTAAAAATGCAGAAAAACTAAGCGAACGATATAATTTTTTACGTTTGGGGTTTAAGGATTGGGTTATGTCTTATATACTTGATTTGTTCCCTGGGGTACCGGAGCTTAGTTAAGTCCCTGAGCCGATAAATTTTATACCAGGGTTTCTGTTCGTATACTATTGTGCAGGCTCGGCATGTACCGAGAAGCCTACGGTAAACCGCAGATTCCCGCCCTGAAACCTTCTGGTTTCAGGACTGAAACCGAGTACCGTATCTTGGGGAACACCTTTTAGTAAAATCTCGTCTTTAAAAGGCTTTATCAAAAAAAATTAACCTTCCTGTTTATCTTCATATTATCTAAATTTTTATTCACTTATCTTCAATTGTCTCATACTACTTTTTAGCTTATAAAAAAGCCGCAGGTAATTACTTACCCACAGCTTTAATAATCACGTATTTAAAAGTGAAGTTATTTAAACCAACCTTGAAAACGCTCCATTAGCATGTAGTTTATTGGTACTAACAATAAAGTAATAAAGGTCGCAAAAATAATCCCAAACCCTAGGCTTACCGCCATTGGTATTAAAAATTGCGCCTGAGTCGCTTTTTCAAATAACAGCGGCATTAAGCCAATAAAGGTCGTTAAACTGGTTAGCATTACAGGGCGAAAACGCGATGCACCTGCAATTTTTATAGCATCGAGAACTTTACCACCTTCACTGCGCTTTTTATTAATAAAGTCGACGAGTACAAGTGAGTCATTTACTACTACCCCAGTTAGCGCAAGCATACCGAGTAAACTCATAATGGTTAAATCCATGCCCATAATCCAATGCCCTACTACAGCACCTATCATGCCAAATGGGATTACACTCATGACTATAATTGGTTGTAAGTAAGATTTAAGCGGTATTGCCAGTAGCGCATAAATTATGAAAAAGACAAACAAAAGCGCCCAAGCCAAGGAGCCAAACGACTCTCGCTGCTCTTTAGCTTCACCTTCTAGCTTGTAATCAACTCCTGGATATTGCTGCATAAGCCCATCTAGATACTGCTTTAAGTCAGCCTGAAGTATGGTCATGTTGGTGTTATTTTTTTCGATATCGGCTGTTACATTTAATGTGCGGTAACGGTCTATTCGATTAATAGTTGATGGACTTTGCCCAGCAGTAAGTGTTGCCACGTGCGATAAAGGCACTGAGCCACCATCAGGCGTATTTATAAGTATGTTTTGTAAATCAGCTACAGAGCGGCGCTCGTCTATAGGTAGGCGTACCATTACACGTACATCGTCTCTGCCTCGCTGAATACGTTGTGCTTGCGAGCCAAAAAACGAGTTACGTACTTGCCCAGCTACATTGACTCTATTTAAGCCCAGCGCTAAACCTTGCTCCGTAAGCTCTATTTGTAACTCTTCTTTACCGTCGGACATACTATCGGCAATATCAAATACCGTTGGATAGGTCGATAAACGGGTTTTAATGTGATCAGCCACGTCTTGTAAAATAGTCAACGAAGTGCCGCTAAGCTGAACATCAATGGGGTCAGAACTTCGGCCAATTTCGGCTCTAAACGTTAAACTTTCGGCGCCTGGTATGACGCCAATTAAATCGCGCCATTCGCTGGCGAGTTCTCGTGATCCTATGTCTGATTCACGCTTTTCAGCCGGTGTTATTTCAAAGCGTACAGAGCCTGAATTAGATACACCACCACGCCCGCCTGTTGTGGCTAAGATATTTAAAATAACGCTCTCCCCGGTATCAGGGTCGCGGTATTTTTCTTGTAATTGCTGCGCCTTTTGCGACATGTCAATTACGTATTTATTAGTTACTTCAAACGGTGTACCTGTTGGTAGTGTTAAGTTAACGCGGACTGTTTCGCTTGGTATGCGCGGGAAAAATACAAACTTAGTCCAACCGCTGGTGATCATGGTTAAAATTATAACAAATACACCAATAAACAAGCTTACCGAAGCCAATTTATGGCGCAGTGCTAAATTTAAAGTGGGTTGATAGTATTTTAAAATAGCGTTTTCAAATCCATCGGCAAAACGCTGTTGAATAACATCAAACTTTGAAGGTTCGCCTTTTTCGTGGCGTAGTTTTATATACTTTAAATGTGCTGGTAGTACAAATTTAGATTCAATCAATGAAAACAATAGTACAGGAATAACCACTACCGGTATTTGTGCAAACAAGGCGCCACGCGCCCCTTCAATAAAGGCCAAAGGTAAAAATGCAGCTACGGTGGTTAGTACACCAAATGTTACTGGTGTTGCTACTTCTTGAGTACCTAAAATTGCGGCTTGCTCGCCCGACTTAGCCGTTTTTAGGTGTGTATAAACGTTTTCGCCGGTAACTATGGCGTCATCAACAACAATCCCCAGTACCAATATAAAGCCAAATAAGCTCATAATATTAAGGGTTACGCCAAAAATAGGCATCGCTATAAACGCGCCCATAAACGAAACCGGAATACCAATAAATACCCAAAATGCAATTGCAGGGCGTAAAAACAAAGTAAGTAAAGCGAGTACTAAAATACCACCTTGTAAAGCATTGGTAGTAAGTGTCGAAATACGACTTTTAACCAGCTCTGAATCATCATCCCAGTAACTGAGTTTAAACCCTTGTGGTATTGAGCTTTGTTGCTCTTTTATGTAGTTTTTAACGTCGTCGGCAACAGTAATCGCACTTTGTGGGCCAATTCGATACACGTCAATAAATGCTGCTTGCTTACCGTTAAAGCGAGTACGTACTGGTGTTTCTTCAAAGTCGTCTTTAATTATTGCTATATCGCCTAAGCGAATAATAGTGCCGTCTGCTTGGTTTTTAACAACAATGTTGGCAAATTCATCTTTACGATATGCTTGCCCTTTAGAGCTTATAAGTACATCCCCTCCTTCTGTTTTCAAGTTACCAGCAGAAATATCAGAACTTGAGTTGGAAATAGCACTGGATATTTGTGCCAAGCTTAAATCATACTGACGAAGAATATCTTGGCTTACTTCAATGGCTATTTCGTAATCACGAACGCCGCTTAGCTCTACCTGCGTTACATTAGGTAAACGTAGAATTTGATCGCGTACTGTTTCTGCGTACTCGCGGGTTTCTTTTTCACCGTAATCACTCGATACTGTAACCGCAATAACTTCACGAATTCGCTCAGCAAGCGCTACTATCGGCTTTTCTGCATCGGCTGGAAAAGTGTTAATTGCATCAACACGACTTTTAATATCTGCTAAAAGCTCACGCGGGTCGTAACCGCTTTCCACCTCTATTGTTACAGAGCCAGAACCTTCAGAAGAGCGACTAAATATTTGCTTGATACCTTCTAAATCTTGAACCGCTTCTTCTATACGAATTGTTACGCCTTGCTCTACATCCTCTGGTGTTGAACCACGCAAACTCACGTTTACGCTTATCCTGTCTGTTTCGAATGAAGGAAATACCTCAAGCGGTATTTTACTTGATAAGCTAAAAAGTCCTGACAGTAACAACGTTACTAGCAATAAGTTAGCAGCAACATGGTTTTTGGCAAACCAAGCGATCATGGTTTATCTCCTTGCTTTGCTGCACGACGTTTTTTTAGCTCTTCAACACTAATACCCTGCTCTTTTGCTTTTTGCTCAAGCTGTTCTGGCGTCGGGCGCTTTCCTTTACCTTGCCCGTTAGGTCCTCGGCTTTTAAGTTGCTCAGTGCTTTGTTCGCCTAAAATACTTACCTGAGTACCAGAACTCACTTGTCCTAGTGGAGTAACAACCAGTTTATCATTTGGGTTTAATCCCGTTTTTATCATCGCTTGTGTCGCATTTTGCCAAGCAAGTGTAATGTCTTTACGCTTAAGTACACCACCTTCAACAATGTAAACGTAAGTCCCTTGATAAATTGTACTGTTAGGGATTATAAGTGCGTTAGGAACTGTTTTACCGGTAATTTGCGCTTTTATGTATTGCCCTATTTTTATTGGGTACTGGTTATTAGCCGTTGCTTTATATGGGTCGTTAATTTTAGCAACGACGTAAAGCTGTTGTGCACCTTCATCTATGGCACCTTCTGTACGCGCTAGTTGGCCTTGCCACGTTTGCTCACCCACTAAATCAGAGGTAAATTTAACAATTGAACCCACTTGGTTCTTAGCGCCATCGCGATATTGCTCTGGTAAATTTACAAACGGAAGATCTTTATTTTTAATTGGTAAACGAATCTCTACGCTATCGATTGCGTAAATAGTGGCAAGCTGGGTATTGTTAGTAACAACTTGCCCTAAATCAACACTGCGACTAAGTATACGACCCGCATACGGCGCGGTTATTTTAGTGCGCTCCAAATCAAGCATGGCTTTTTCAAGTACTGCTTGCGCCGATAAAACCTCAGCTTCTGCTGCGGCTAGTTGTGGCTCACGCAGTACTAAGCTGCTAGCCTGATTTGAGCCGCCAAGGCGCTTCCAATCGGTAATAGCTTGTTGCCCTCGCGCCTTTTCTTCTAATAAGCCTTGCTCTGCGGTTAATAAATTAGCTTGAGCAGATTTAACTTCAGCTTGATGATCTCTGTCGTCTAATTTTAAAAGTACATCGCCCTTTTCAAAAAAGCCGCCTTCTCTAAAGCCATCACTTACTTCAATTATTTGCCCAGATACCTGAGCAAATAATAAGCTTTGTGTACGTGGTTTTACCGTACCGTAGCTATCGATAATTACTTGGTAATTTTGTGGTTTAAGCTCAAGCGCAGCCACACTTATTGATGCTTTAGGAGGTGAGCCAAAGCGTCTAGTCTCTGGCGGATTTCCTTTAATAAACATAACAATTAAAATAGTGGCAATAATAACCACCGCTGGAATAATAATTTTTGCTGTTTTAGTTTTCATCATTATTGCTCTTTAGTTCACTTGAGGGCTTTGCAAAATCACCACCAAGGGCAACGTGTAAGTTAATTCTATTAGCTATTAATTGGTTTTTAATGTCGATTAAGGAGCTTTGCGCATCAAAAGACCGGTCTTGTGCGTCAAGCACAGTCGTGTAAGTTACCAAACCACTTTGATATTGCTCAAACGATAACTGCTCTGCTGCAAGTGCATTTTCTTGCGCTTCAAGGGTGCTGCTATATTGTGATTTAAGAGACTGCTGCTGTGAAATCGCATTTTCTACATCACCAAATGCATCGTAAAGTGTTTGTAAATAAAGTTGCTCTTGCTTTTGAGTATTAAGGCGCGCTATTTCTTCATTCGCTTTTAAGCGTCCGCCTTCAAAAAGTGGTGCTGAAATACTTCCCAATAACGACCATGCAAGGCTCGATGGAGAAAACAAGTCGCTTACTCTGTCGGTGCTATCACTTAGTGAGGTGGTTAAATCTAAACTTGGAAAGCGTTGTTTGTGCGCATACGCCAATGAAGCGTCGGTGGCTAAAAGATCATACCAACTTGCTCGCAGCGTAGGTTTACGTGTTATAAGTTCAGAAGGTAAACCTAGTGGAATATCGGTATTAATAACGGGTAAGTCGCTACTAGCAGTAATGGCACCTTTTGGGTATTCACCCAGTAAACGCTCAAGTACACGTGCTGAAGCCGATAGGCTCGCCGTTTGAGTGGCAATGCGAGCGCGTTCAGTATTGAGCTCATTACGGGCTAAATATACATCGAGTGCTTCGTTTATACCTTGGCGATAGCCAGACTCGATAATATCAAGGCTCTGCTGTGCATTGGCTTCGCGACGTTTAAATAAATCGAGTAATTGTTGCGATGTAACAACATCAAACCAGCCAGTTACTACATCAGCAACAAGTTGCTGTTTAGCTTGCTCAAACCTTGCCTGCTGCGCTAAATAGTTAAGATTAGCTTCGCGCTTAGCGTCAGAAAGCTTACCCCATAAATCAACCTCGTAAGTTAAATTTAAACTAGCTGAACTTGCGTTGTCGTAACTTACTGGGCGGTTGTCTTTACTGCGACTTGTACGCGTTGATAAATCGAGGCTTGGCCAAAGTGCAGAGCCCGATACTATAAGCTGTTGTTTTTGAATTTCTGCATCATAACTAGTTTGCAAAAGCTGTTGATTGTTTTTAAGTGCTTGTTGAACAAATTTATTAAGCGTAGGGTTTTGTAGCTGCGTAAGCCATTGCTCTTGTACTTTTAATACCGAGCTTGATACTTCTTGTTGCCATTGTTGTGGCATATTATTAGGCGCTTGCATGCGCTGCGACGAGTTAAAATCACTCGCACAGCCGCTAAGCAGTATCACACTAATTGCCAATAGGGTTGGCTTGCATTGCCAAATCATAATTAAACCTAAATTACTGCTATTTATGAACGTAATTCAAGCACTTTGGCAACTTTTGCTCAACCTACTTTACATAACATTACATAGCTAGCGATGAACGAACATAATAACCAGTTATACGGTAAAAATGAGTAAATGATCAGCAATTTGTTAATAATAAAAATTAACTTTTTGTGATGTGTCTAAGGGCATTAGTTATCTAAAATCACAATTGCCTGGCTTTTTAGAAGATGCAACTAATGAATTAAGTACGTCAGCTCGTCGTTATTTTTTAGGGTTAAGTGAAGAGCTTAATGAACCTGAACTCTGGTTAAGAGATTTACTAACATATTGAATCATGGCGATATTTAAATTTATTTTCTCTAGCCAGAGATTTTCAGTGAAAACAAGGCGAATTTACGCGTCAATAGCTGGCCTATTGCAAGTAAATTCAACGGAGTTAGCGCTGAAAATAGCTGCTCGAGATAGATTTATTATCCAGAGATCAGGTTAATTAGTTAACGGTTCAAATAAAGTTGGTTGATGGTGATGCTAAAGCGTTTACGAGTGACCGTCATGTCTCGCGTGGTTAGGGATAATACCAAGGCAGCATTCAACGGGAGAAAAGCCAACGTTGTTGGGGATTTCTAAACGAGGCAACACCTATTTAAGAACGCAATTAGTTAATCGCGCCAGAGCGGCACTGAAGCACTGTGAAAATAAAACCGGCCCAGTGAGCGTGAGGGCAAGGCAATTAAAAGAGCGCATTAATTACACTAACACGACCGTTGCTTTAGCGAATAAAATGACATGTATGGCGTGGGAGATGCTGCGTGACCAAGAAAATTACAAATTTAAAAGCGCAATTAAATAACACAATACATATGTTTTCTAAAAGTGCATTAGCAAACAACCTTTTAATATTGCTAAATAATAGAGATTGCTGGGATACAGTTTAGCACTGCCTTATAGGAAACCTTTTAATACCAAGGGCTGTAATAAGCCGCCGAATTGATGAGGTGATAGAGGCGGAAATCCATCAGGGCTAGACGTCAAATGATACCTCAACAAAAAGCCAAGTATATGGCTGCAATGCACTCTATTTCAACGATTCAAATTGTCTCGCAATCGCAGAGCATCTATATATGGTATTAGATATATAAAAACAAAAAAGCCTCGCAATAAGCGAGGCTTTAAAATAGTGGTGCCTCGACCCGGAATCGAACCAGGGACACGAGGATTTTCAATCCTCTGCTCTACCAACTGAGCTATCGAGGCACTTAAACAGTGCTAATTAACTTAAACTTCAAAGTTAATTTTTTACTAAA
>NZ_BADT01000223.1 GCF_000239855.1 Pseudoalteromonas sp. BSi20652
TTTTTACTATCACTCGTCAAGGTCAGTTCAACTTAAACTTTGAGCGCGATAATAATGACGAAGAATTAATATCCGCTGTTAAAACATATTAAGTATTAATGTAACCCGCTCTTT
>NZ_BADT01000222.1 GCF_000239855.1 Pseudoalteromonas sp. BSi20652
TTTTTATTATTGGCTCGTTATGAGTAACCTAATCGGTTAGATATGGTATTTATTTACCATACTCATTTGCTGCTTTTTCTTCGGCTAGGTCTTCTTTAAGCTTACGGATTTTTAAACCCAGCTCTTGTCCGCGATGTCTTGCGTAGTAGGTACACCCAACAAACATTGAGGAGGCAAACAGTAACTCTAGTAATACCCAAATTAACTCATCAGGTGCTGCCCAAAGCATGGTTAAACCATGTATAAAGTATAGCATTACAATAAAGTTAGCCCATGCATAAGTGTATGTACTGTCTTTAATTATGCCCCTTAGCGGCAGTAGTAACGGAATAATTGGCACAAATAGAGACACTAAGCTTGCATTACCGTCTAAAGGTGGCACAAAATACATCCACAGTGGAATAAGAACAAGTAAACCTACATAGCCAAATAGTGCGGCACGCTGAAATTTTACTGTAATCGACTTTTTAGCTGGGTTTTCAGCTGTATTCATTTAAGTTTTCTCGCAATGTGAGTTAGGCGTTTACCAACGCTTTGGCATATTTTAATTTCTTCTTTGCTTAACTGTGAACTGTTACTACTCCCAGCAACATGCGTTGCACCATATGGCGTTCCACCTGTTTGTGTTGCAAGCAGTTCGGGCACATCGTACGGCACGCCCATTAGCATCATGCCGTGGTGCAATAGTGGCAGAGATAAGTTAAGTAAGGTTGCTTCATTACCGCCATGCATACTGCTTGATGATGAAAATACACAGGCTGGTTTATCTATTAATTGGCCTTTTAACCATAACTCGCTGGTAGTTTCCCAAAATGCTTTTGCTTGAGAAGCCATCATGCCAAATCGAGTAGGTGTACCAAATGCAAGTCCATCGCAATTTATTAAATCATCTTTGGTTATTACAATATCGTGCGCATTTTTAGCCACAAAAGTGCGAAGCAGTGCAGTAGAACCTTGTTGTTCTATCGACTCGGCTATTTCGTGTGCCATCGCTTCAACGGAGCCATGGCTTGAATGGTAAAGCACCACAATGGTTGCACTCATTATAAAACGCTTAGTACGTTTTCTGGAGGACGACCAATGGCTGCTTTATTGTTGCTAACAACAATAGGGCGTTCAATTAACTTTGGATTTTGTACCATGGCGTCTATTAATGCCGATTCGCTGAGTTCATTTTTTAAATCGAGTTCTTTATAGGCATCTTCTTTTGTACGCATTAATTCACGTACTGATGAAAAGCCAAGTTGATCTACAAGTGTTGTAATTTGATGGTGAGTAAGTGGTGTTTTTAAATACTCTACAATGTTTGGCTCTATAGTTTTACTTTGCAATAACGCTAACGTTTCGCGCGATTTAGAACAACGTGGATTGTGGTAAATAGTAACAGACATAAAATGCTTCCAAAGTGTGAATTGCGTCTATTTTAGGGCAAGCGCTTGCAGACTTAAAGTCTTGCAAGCTCTTTTTGTAAACGTCGATATTGGGTAAGTAGTGCTTTTAAACGCTGTTGCTTTATAAGCTCTGTTTGTTCTACGAAATTAAGGGCTTTTTGGATTTCATCAGCAGCTTTTAGGTATGCCCCAAATTGCGCTAATACATCAGCGTTAGCTTCGTGGTAAGCGGCGAGTTTATCTTGCTTTTTATACGCATCGGCAAGAAGTTGTTTACCTAAGTTATGATCTGGCTTTTCGAGTAAAAAGCTCTTTAGAATATTTTCAGCAAGTTCATACTGCTCAGCTTCAAGTGCAGCGTTGGCGTAGTTAAGTGTAATGACCTGATTGTTAGGGCGATATTGATTCAGATTAGCCAAAAATTTAACGGCTTCATCCGCTTTTTTTTGCGCGATAAGTAAATCGGTATGGGTATCTATGTAAAACAAGTTTTTAGGATCGTTTTTTAAAAGCTCGTCTAATATTGGCGCTGCTTCATCGAGTTTGTCTTGATCAAGCAAGCTAATAGCTAAGCCGTACTTTAATGCAGTATTGTTGTAGCTATTTTCGCGCAGTAATTTTCTAAATAGGTCTTCTGCATTTTCTGGCTTATTGTCGTAGCGGGCAAGTACTCGACTTTTTGCTAAATTAAATTCAAGGCTCGCATTAATATGACGCACAGGAAATTGCTCTGCACGTAAACGTACATCTGATACGCGGCTTTCAGGTAGTGGATGTGTTAGTAAAAATGCGGGTGGCTTATATTTATAGCGAATTTGTGCTGCAAGTTTAGTTAAAAATTCACTCGATGCACGGGCATCAAACCCTGCATTATTAAGTGTTTGCATGCCCATTCGGTCAGCTTCTTGCTCTGCGGAGCGGCTATGCGTTAGCTGGCTAAATGCAGATTGCGTTTGGCTTGCTGATATAATAGCAATGCCAGCGTCGGGTACAACAATTGTTGCGAGTATACCTGCAATCATACCAGCGATGGTCATTGCGCTGTTGTCTTGCTGTTGCTGTATTCTTCGCGCTAAATGGCGCTGTGTTACATGGGCTATCTCGTGGCCGAGTACAGAGGCAAACTGGCTCTCGTTATCGGCTTGAGCTATTAACCCTGTATGCACACCTACATGCCCACCATAAAATGCAAACGCGTTTATTTCTGAGTTATTGATCCAAAAAAACGAAAACGGGAAGCGTACATCGTTAGCACTAGCGACAAGTTTACGGCCAATAGTCGTTAGGTATTCATCAAGTACAGGGTCGTTTATTACTGGTGATGAGCCCCGAATTTGCATCATCACGACTTCGCCAATAGCCTGTTCTTTTTCAAGTGGTAGCGCTTGTAATGCAGACGTTCCTAAATCGGGTAGAGTAAAGTTAGTTTGCGCTTTTAAAGGTTCGCTTACTAATAAGCTAAACGTAAGCGCTGCACTGCATAAAGTTATAAATGCTGATTTTAGCTGCATTTTATTCCTTGTTTATTGGTTCGCCAATTGCAATTTTAGCAATGTCTATTTCGTCACTACTTGCACGGCTGTCTTTTTCGCACAATTGATATAGTTCTTTTATTGTGACTCCATCAAGCTTTACAACGTTCAATTCCCGCTGCAAAAAAGTAATAATTTTATGTACAACTTTATGTGCATGTAAAATAATGGCTTTATCAGCTTTATCACCTCGGTCAAAGTAAAAGCCAATAAACTTATGTAATTGGTTTATTCTGATCAAGTTTTTCATTGAATGTGGATCCCACACTCTAAACTCCATAAAGCGATTATCTTTTATGTATTGGTCAACAATAACATCTTTAGCATAAGGCTGTGCCCACAGCTCAAACCCTCTGTCGGTGAACACTTGGTGCAACGCAATACGTGGCTTATTTTTGGTGTGTATTTCACCGAAGTTATCTTCAAAGCCGTCTAATAAGTCTAAGTTCCAATTACGTTTATCAATAAGTTGTTTAACAGCATTATCGAATCCATGATCTAAAATTCCCTCTGATTCGCTTATTGATGAGGCAACAAGGTGATAAAAAGGCGGTAGTTCGCCCCAATTTATCTGTTTTTTAAACCAATTAATCTCTTTGAGAGTTGGATTACTTGGTAGATGCGCTTTATTATGCGTACCAGACATTAACTTACCCTTACTACTAACTGTGGTATAAGGATAAACTATTGCAGGAATTGTTTTAAGAAAAAGTTACTGCTGTTTGAGTATATAAATATACTGACCGTAAATATGCGACTTATTATTCATCTTACCATGCGGATAAAGCAGTTATGTTAGAACGCGATTTAAATGAGTTCAAATGTCCTCAGCAATTTGTGCAGTTTAAACTTGCGCTTAAAAATGCGCAGTTATCAAAGCAGCGCATTACTTTTGTAATAAATAAAAGTGCGGATGCGAACGATATTGAACGTTTTTTACAAAAAAATGATTATAGTTACAATTTTAATAAACAACGTGGGTTGTTATTAGTGGAGCCATTACATGTTTGAATATGTAAAAACATGGTACGAAAGGAAGTTTTCGGATCCTCATTCGTCCACCTTATTATTTTTATTATTGGCATCTGTTGCCTTACTTTACTTTTTTGGTTCGTTAATTGTGCCCGTACTTGTGGCATTAGTTATTGCCTATTTACTTGATTGGCCAGTCGTTCATTTAGAGCGTGTTGGTTTAAAGCGTTTTAGTGCAACGATTATTGTAATGTTGATATTTATTAGCATTATGCTCACCCTTATTTTGGTCATTGGGCCAGTGCTTTGGAAGCAAACCAGTAACTTAGTGCAAGAAACACCGCATATGTTAGAGCAGGGGAAATCTTATTTAATTGGTTTACCCGAGCAATACCCAAGTTTGATTAGTATTGAACAAGTACAGGCTATTGTTGCAACGGTAGAAGCTAAAATTATTGAGCTTGGTCAAGCTGTATTATCATTTTCACTTACGTCTTTAAAAGATGTTGTCGCATGGCTTATATATTTGGTACTTGTGCCGTTACTGGTGTTTTTTATGCTTAAAGATAAGCTTGAGCTAACGGGCAGCATAGCCAAGCTAATTCCGCAGCAACGACGTTTAATTTTGCAAGTGTGGCACGAGATGAACCAACAAATTATGAATTACATTCGCGGTAAAGTGTTTGAAATTTTAATTGTTGGTGGTGTGTCATTTATTGCATTTACTGTTTTAGATTTACGCTACGCCGCATTACTTGGCGTACTTGTTGGTTTGTCAGTATTAATTCCATTTATTGGCGCCGCACTGGTCACTATTCCGGTAGCGGCAGTTGCGCTGTTCCAATTTGGGGTAGAAACACAGTTTTGGACTATTTTAATTATTTACGGAATTATTCAGGCGCTAGATGGTAACGTACTTGTACCTTTACTGTTTTCTGAGGCGGTTGATTTGAATCCGGTGTTTATAATTGTCGCGGTATTATTTTTTGGCGGCTTGTGGGGTTTTTGGGGGGTATTTTTTGCAATCCCTCTGGCATCTCTCGTAAAAGCGCTAATAACAGCATGGTCGTCAACGCATGAAGAGATCAGTAAAGTGATCAGTAATGAGCTCAATGAATAGTTAAGTAAACAGACATTTAGTTTAAAAAAGCATAGTAAACGCACCTCTAGTGCTAATTGATTATTACTTATTACCTGTAAATTTATGTACTATTGGTAATAAGATATATCTTTTAGTAATAAGGTGCGTTTTTTAATGTCTGAGTTTTTATTGCACGATGAGCCAGTAAAACAAGTTTACCTTGATGCAAACGCAACGACCCCTGTGTTGCCTTGTATTACTGATGTTGTTTCTCATACCATGCAAATATGCTTTGGTAATCCTTCAAGCCCGCACATCACAGGTATTCAAGCCAAGCACCTATTAGAGCAAACACGTCAAAAGGCACGCACGGTTATTGGTGCAACTAATGGCGATATTCTATTTACCTCTGGCGCAACAGAGGGTATTCAAACTGCGGTGGTTTCTACATTAATTAATGCTAAAAAGCAGTCTATTAAAAACCCTGTATTGTTATATGGCGCAACTGAGCATAAAGCGGTGCCAAATACACTTAAGCACTGGAATAGCGTACTTGATGTTAATGCCGAAGTGCTTGCTATTCCAGTTGATAGTAACGGTATTTTAGATCTAGATTTTATAGCCGAGCATATTAATAACGCTTTGATGATTTGCACCATGGCCGTTAATAACGAAACCGGTGTGTATCAAGATCTATTTGCTATTGAGCAGGTAATTCGTATCCGCAATAAAAATGTATCGTGGATGGTGGATTGCGTGCAAGCGCTCGGCAAACAAGCGCTCGCGCTCAGTAATACAACAATAGATTACGCCCCTTTTTCAGGACACAAACTTTATGCACCTAAAGGTATTGGTTTTTTATATATTCGAAGTGGCAGTGCGTACACTCCTTTTATAGCGGGTGGCGGTCAAGAAAGTGGCATGCGCTCAGGCACCGAAAATCTACCCGGTATTGCAGGTTTAAATAAGTTATTTAGTATGTTGCTTGATAAATCAGACGACACGTTTAAATCGACGGGTGTACTCAACTCTTATCGCAGCCAGTTACAAAGCGCGATAAAAGACACCTTTGGTGATATTACATTTAATCATGATTTTTTTTATAGCGTGCCTACCACACTTAACTTTGCTGTTAACGATTTAACGAGCAAAGAAGTGATTGATTTATTTGACGCTGCAGGCATTCGCGTAAGTGGTGGCTCGGCTTGTAGTACAGGCGCATCAACAAGTTTTGTTTTAGATGCAATGGGTGCAAGTAAGTGGCAAAGCGAAAACGCAATTAGGCTATCGTTTGGACCTGCGGCAACACAACACGATATTGATGATGCTTGTGTGCGTATTCGCGCTCTTAAAGCAATACTACAGGCAAACTGTTTAATCGTATCTGATAGCACTACGCCACAACAAGAAGTGTGTGCACTGGGCCTTACTCAATTTAGGCACCAAGGAGCATGTAGTTGGCTTTATGTAAGCGATGATAAACATGCAGTTATAATAGACCCGATTATTGAGCTTATTCCTCGTTTTGAAAAAATAGCCAACACACAAAACTTAACTATTTCAGCGGTGCTTAATACTCATCTGCATCAAGAACGAGAGTCAGCGACTAATTTACTAACCAGCGTTCTTGCATCAAGAGTTGTAAAAGGTGAGGTTGATGCTTTAGGTTGGCCACTAAATGCAGAACGTATTAGCTTAGCAAATGACGTACTTGAAAAAGTTGCTACACCTGGGCACAGCAAAGATAGCGTAAGCTATTTATTGAAAAACAGTAATGGCGAAACACGTTATTGTTTTTGTGGTGATTTAGTTCTGCCTGCAGGGCTTGGCAATACGTCCCTTATGGGAGGGGATGCAAAAGCTATGGCACGCTCTATTTTAGCAATAAGCGAGCAACTAAATAACACCAGTATTATTTGCTCAGGGCACGACTACCAACAATGTTTTGCCATGAACTGGGCTATACAGCAAAGCCAAACGCCATTACTCAATACGTTAGTAAGCGGCAGTATTTCAGTTGATGAATTTGTAATGCAAAAGCAGCAGTACGACGCTTTAAAGCAAATAAATAACACGCAATTGTGTGGTTATGTAAATGCGTTACCTGAGGTTGATACACAGCAATTAAATTTTGATGACGCTAAAGCAATGCTGAACACCAGCGATGTATATTTAATAGATACCCGGGAGCCGTATGAGCATGGAGCAAATAATGTTGCTCAGTTATTTAATACGCTAGATGAAAAAACATTAAATATACCGCTTAGTAGAATGGCAAATGCGGTATTTGAAGGGCAGTTAAATAAAGATAATAAGTATATTTTAATGTGCCGCAGTGGTAACCGCTCAAAAATTGCTGCGAGTAATTTAATGCAACTAGGATATAAAACGGTTTATAACCTAAGTGGCGGGTTAGCGCTTAGTAATTAAATAAAGATTGTAATTTATACAAAATCGGCTTTGGGGCCGATTTTTTGTTTTCTAGGTTTATTTGTTTGCAAGATAAACAGGCTCTGGTAATTAGTGAATAACTATAAAAAGTAATTATCGCGCTTATGAAAATTCATGAATATTTCATTTTGATTGATTAAGCTATGCCTTTACCTTTAAAATTATGGGTAAATTAATTTATAAAATTTTTATGATACCGGTGTCAAAAGCTAAAAATTGCGTTATCATCGGCATCTAAAATTATAAAAAACAGCACTTTTTTTACATTATTAGTTATACTGTTAGTATTTTTTTAAGTATAAAAACGCGGTATCAAGAGTCTTGCTTTTAGAAAAAGCATTTTATAATCAATTGATTGAACGAATTAGAGGGTACTTACATGTCTAACCGAACGCAATTAGCAAGTTGGCAAGCATTAGCGCAAGATGCTGCAAAGATGAAAAAAACACATCTTAAAACGTTATTTGCTCAAGATGACACACGCTTTTCTCAGTTTTCGACTCAGATCCCAGGCGTGTTATTTGACTACTCTAAACAACTTATTGATAACGAGGTTTTGCTAACTTAGTGTCGCTTGCTAAAGAATCCGATATTGCATCGTGGCGCGATAAAATGTTTAGCGGAGAAAAAATAAATTTTACTGAAAATCGCTCAGTACTGCATACGGCACTTCGTAATCGCGCTCACACTCCATTAATCGTTGATGGCGAAAATGTTACACAAGCCGTAGATAACGAATTAGCTAAAATTAAAGTGTTTGTAGAAAAAGTGCGCAGCGGCAAATGGTTAGGCTATACCGGTAAAGCGGTAAAAGATGTTGTAAGTATTGGTGTTGGCGGTTCTAACCTTGGTCCACAAATGGCAACTGAGGCATTAAAAGCACTTGCCGATGATACGTTAAATGTTCATTACGTATCTAATGCTGACGGTGTACAGATTTCATCTATATTGAAAGTCATTGATCCTGAAACAACATTATTTGTTATTTCGTCAAAAACATTTACTACGTCAGAAACCATGACAAATGCTAAAACAGCGGTTGATTGGTTTTTACAAACAACAAAAGATGAAAGTACAATTGCAAAGCATTTTGTTGCAGTCAGTACAAATTTAGAAAAAACTGCAGCCTTTGGCATTAGCGACGAAAACGTATTCACTATGTGGGATTGGGTTGGCGGTCGTTTTTCACTTTGGAGTGCGATAGGCTTACCCATTGCTTTATATTTGGGCTATGACGCCTTTGAAGCGATTTTAGAAGGTGCGTTTGAAATAGACGAGCACTTTAAATCTGCGCCGTTTGAGCAAAATATACCCCTAATTATGGCATTGCTTAGTGTATGGAATACGAGCTTTTTAGGCTACACAGCGCAAGCTATATTACCGTACGACCAAGCGCTGCATATGTTGCCTGCGTATTTACAGCAAGGCGAAATGGAGAGTAACGGTAAGCATGTTAACTTTGCTGGCGAAACGGTACCTTATACTACGGTTCCAATTATTTGGGGCATGACGGGTATTAACGGTCAGCACGCATTTTATCAGTGTTTACACCAAGGTAATGTAATTGTACCTGCAGATTTTATTGCATCAGTTAAACCACAAGTGAATATTGATAAACATCACGATATTTTATTATCAAACTTCTTTGCACAAACAGAAGCGATGATGAGTGGTGTAGATGCGGCGCAAGTTACTGCTGATTTAACCGCTAAGGGTAAATCGCAAGCAGAGATTGATGAGTTATTAAATCATAAAATACATCAAGGCAATCGTCCTACAACGTCTATGTTATTAGATACGGTCGATGCTAAAACAGTGGGTCGTTTAATCGCACTGTATGAGCATAAGATATTTTGCCAAGGCATTATTTTAGAAATATGTTCGTTTGATCAGTGGGGTGTCGAGCTGGGCAAAGGTTTAGCATCTAAGATTGAGAGTGAACTCACTGATGAAAGTGTGAAACACGCACATGATAGTTCTACAAACGGCTTAATGGCGTACTACAAAAAAAATCGTACGCAGTAAAAAATTCGCTTACGCAAGTAAGTAAACCGAGTACCTTTGAACGGGTAGCGCTGGAGTTCTTAGGGTCTGTATTTTTGTGAGAGGAGATACAGGGCCCCTAAGGCTCATTTAATAAGCGTAATGAAAAAAATAATAATAAATCATCGATAAAGAACAATTCAGCAGGCTTTTATTTAAATACAGCTATAAGAGCCATCTATCTAGCAATAAATAGGCATACCCGCGCATTTATAAAATGTACTGGGTATCACAACGTAGAGAGTAACTATGCTTAATCCTTTTGATATTATAATTTTTGGGGGCGGTGGTGATCTTGCGTTACGCAAGTTGTTACCTGCAATGTACAGAGCATATCAAGAAGGTAACTTACCTGAAGGCTCACGTATCTTACCAACAGTCCGCGAAGAAGCCAAACGTAGTGAATACGTAGAAACAGCGCATAAAGCATTACAAGAATTTTTAAGCAAAGGCGAATTTAACGCTAAAGATTGGAAGGCATTCTCTACATTTTTAGTACCTGTAGTAAGTAATGTAACTGAAGCAGATGACAATTGGGATGTGCTAAAAGGTATTTTAGATGAGCACGACAGTACTAAGTCTCGCGTGTTTTATTTATCGCTTCCGCCTGCTGTTTATGGCACATGTTGTGAAATATTATCGACTAAAGGTTTAATTACACCTACATCACGCGTTGTTGTTGAAAAGCCAATTGGTTATTGCGGCGAATCTGCTGAAGCAATTAATGGAAAAATTGCAGAGTTTTTTAATGAAGAGCAAATTTTCCGTATTGACCATTACCTAGGTAAAGAAACAGTACAAAACTTAATGGCGCTACGTTTTTCAAACTCATTGTTTGAAAATATGTGGGATGCTAAATCAATAGATAACATCCAGATCAGCTTATCAGAAACTGTTGGTCTTGAGAGTCGTGCTGGTTTTTACGATAAAGCCGGTGCACTTCGTGATATGGTTCAAAATCATTTGCTACAACTTTTATGTTTAGTTGCAATGGAATCGCCAAATAAACTTAATGCAAATAGTATCCGTAACGAAAAATTAAAAGTATTAGAAGCACTGCGCCCACTTGTTGAGGGTGATGTTGATGAAAATATAGTTCGCGGTCAATACGTACCGGGAGACATGAATGGGAAAATTGTACCTGGTTATCTTGAAGAACTAAAAGAAGGCTCTAGCAAAACAGAGACATTTGTTGCTATTCGCGCGCACATTGATAATTGGCGTTGGGCGGGTGTACCATTTTATCTTCGTACGGGTAAACGTATGGCTAAGCGCTGTGCGGAAATTGTGGTTGAATACAAAAAAGTATCTCACAATATCTACGAAGATAATGTGGGTAATATTGAGCCAAACCGTCTTGTTATTCGTTTGCAGCCAGAGGAAACCATTCAATTAACACTGATGTCTAAGCGTCTTGATAACCTGCAAATGCAACTTGAACCAGTGACAATGAATATTGAGCTTTCACAAGCTTACAGCAATGGTTTTCACTCAGATGCGTATAAGCGTTTAATGCTTGATGCCGCTGCTGATAACCCGTCGTTATTTATTCACCGTGATGAAGTTCGTCAAGCGTGGAAGTGGATTGATCCAATCATTGATCGCTGGCAAGACAAAGGTAAGCCTGCGCTATATCGAGCTGGTAGTTGGGGACCGGATGATGCTGATGAATTACTAGCTGAGAATAACCACGTGTGGTTTAACACCGGCGATAAGGCATAAAATGGCAACCATAATTGAAAAGTTTTTTGACGATAAAAATGCGTTAACTGCGGAATTATCTGCAACACTTGAGCAATCACTGCGTGATGGTATTAAAAATGATGGCCGTGCTGTATTAATGGTATCGGGTGGTTCGTCGCCAGCGCCTGCTTATAAGCATTTATCAACGCTCGATTTAGACTGGCAACATGTTGATGTTGCAATGGTTGATGAGCGTTGGGTTGAGCCAAACCATGAAAAAAGTAACGAAGCATTTATTAAAAGTACATTGTTACAAAACCATGGTGCTGCTGCTAATTTTATTACGATGAAAAACGATGCTGATACAGCACTGCAAGGTGCTAGTGACTGCGAAAATGCATTTGGAGAATTAAAGCGTCCGTTCGATGTAACAATTTTAGGAATGGGCCCTGATGGGCATACTGCATCGTTGTTTCCTAATGCCGAAGGTTTGGATAATGGTTTAACAAGTGACAACCTTGTGTGTGCTATTAATGCAATACAAAGTGATGTTACAGGAAGTATCACTGAGCGTATGAGCTTGACTTTAAATGCTATTGCGCAATCTAAAGTGGTTAAGCTTTTAATTAGCGGTGACGAAAAACTCGCTGTTTATAAGCAAGCAAAAGCGGGAGGCGATGTTAATGACATGCCACTACGCGCTGTGCTTAATCACCCAAGTATCAATATTGAAGTATATTGGGCACCTTAATTTAGACGCTAATTTAACTTTTAAAGGCCGCTTATATAAGCGGCCTTTTTTATTTGCTCAAATTTAAGCCTAAACACTTTAAAAAATAACCTTGAACTGTTAACCAATGTTAATGAAGAACGTTAACTTGTATTAAAATCAACCATTAAGTGTGTTGTTTTTGAACAAAACTTATGAGTTTAAGTTGTATGTTTTTTAGCAACGTTCAGATTTAGTTAAATTTTATTTTTTCATGGTCGTTGTCATAAAAGTTTCCCTTCCTTTTTTAGCTCAAAAGCATTAGCCTAAAGGTATTAACAATGAAACACATAAATTAAAATAAACGGAGCAGTAACATGGCGGAGCAACAAGTACAGCCTTTACACAACGAAAAACATGCCAACATTAAAATTCAAAACGGCATCAATGTAGAATTCATGAAAACTCAACATTTAGTGCCAGTAGTTGCACATGAATTTTCACGTGTAGCAAACGAGTTTCCAATGTCATTCGTTAAAAATAACGAAACCGGCACTTTTCAAGCAGTTGCTATGTTTGGCTTAGAGCCAGGCGAAAACCTTTTTGTAGAAGATGGTAAATGGACTGCAGCATTTGCACCTATGGCATCTACTCGTTACCCATTAGGCTTAGTTAAACACCCAGATCAAGATCAATACGGTATCGTAATTGACGAAGCAAGTGCGCTTGTTGGTGAAGATGAAGGTAATGCATTATTTGAAAACGGCGAAGAGACAGATTACCTAAAACGTCGTAAAGAAGCGCTTGTATCTTTCATTGAGTTTTCTCAAGTAACAGAAGCGTTCACTAAATTCCTTGCTGATAAAGAGCTACTAATTGCGCAGACGCTAACAGTAGATATTAAAGGCGAGAAAAAAGACATCAACGGTATTTATCTTATCGATGAGAAAAAGCTAAACGAGTTAAGCGATGCTGACTTCCTTGAGCTTCGCAAACGTGGTTATTTAGCACCAATTTATTCTTTCTTAACGTCTACTCATCAAGTAGCACGTTTAGCGCGTTTAAAAGCTAAACAAGCTTAATTACAAACACGTTAAATTTTAAAAAGCGCCCTAAGGCGCTTTTTTTATGCCATTAAACTCACTTTAGTTGAAATTAAGCTCGCAACCATTCACATTAGTTTATAACTTCCCCATAAACGAATTTATTATGAAAACACCCTTATTAGCAATTTTTGCGAGCAGCCTTTTTGCTTTAAGTAATAGCGCATTCGCTGCAGAGACTCCTTTTGCCATTGCGATTCATGGTGGGGCAGGGACCATCGAAAAAGCACGCTTTACACCCGCTCAAGAAAAAGAGTACCGCGCTAAATTAACCGAGGCGGTAGAGACCGGCTATAAAGTATTGCGCCAAGGCGGTGAAAGTTTAGATGCGGTAACAGCTGCAATTACAGTATTAGAGCAATCGCCTTATTTTAATGCAGGACGTGGTGCGGTATATACTTACGATGGTGGGCATGAGCTTGATGCATCTATAATGGATGGTCGAAACCGGCAGGCAGGCGCTGTTGCGGGCGTAAAGCATATTGAGAGCCCGATTAAATTAGCGCGTTTGGTCATGGATAACTCCGTACACGTAATGCTCAGTGGGCAAGGCGCTGAGGAGTTTGCTAAAGAGCAAGGTGTTGAGCTTATCGAAAATAACTTATTTGATACCGAGCCTCGTTATAAAGCACTTTTAAAAGCAAAGCAAAAATTAGATAAAGCCAAAGCAACCAGTAAAGAGTACCAAGCCGCGCACAAAGCATTACCTAACTCTTATAAAATGGGTACGGTTGGCGCTGTGGCGCTTGATAAAAACGGTAACTTAGCGGCAGGTACATCAACAGGTGGTATGACGGCAAAACGTTATGGCCGTGTAGGTGACGCGCCGGTAATTGGTGCAGGAACATTTGCTGAGAATGAATCGTGTGCAGTATCGGCAACAGGGCACGGTGAATATTTTATTCGCTATAACGTAGCGAGCGATATTTGTGCGCGTGTTAAGTACCAAGGTAAAACCATAGCTGAAGCTGGAGATGAAGTTATAAACGGTGTGCTTAAGCCAATTGGTGGCACTGGCGGCGTAATCATTATTGATACCAAGGGTAATATTAGCTTACCGTTTAATACCTCTGGTATGTATCGCGCGAGTAAATCGAACACACAAGCGACTTATGTGGGAATTTTTAATGACGAATAAGTAAAAGTAATTTAATTAACCTGAGCTCTGTGGCCTATTACAAGTGAATTCAAACCTGTTAGCGCTAAAAAACTGCTTGGGATAAATTTATTATCCAGAGTTCAGGTTAATAGCAGCGTTTATATAACAAACAACGACCTGTTATGCATTTTGTAGGATTAACCCCGGCCATTTAATTTGATACAATTACGGCTCTTTAACTAATTTTATAAGGTATGCGGGTGGTAAACCTAGGTCAGTTGTTTGGCGAGCTAAAAACGTGCTTGAAAAAAGATCAATTCATTTTCAAAAAACGCTTACATGGCGTAAAAAAAATAACCGATGAAAACAAGCATGCCAACGCGCTTGAAAAAATAGCGGCTGATATAACCCGTAGCCAAGAACTGCGAGATAAACGCTTAGCGGGCCTTCCTAAAGTAACTTACCCTGAGCAATTGCCAGTAAGTCAAAAAAAGGAATTAATTAAAGACGCCATTGCAAATAACCAAGTGGTTATTATTGCCGGTGAAACGGGTTCAGGTAAAACAACTCAAATACCTAAAATGTGTTTAGAGCTTGGTCGTGGTGTTGATGGCTTAATTGGCCACACGCAACCACGCCGATTAGCTGCGCGAACCGTGGCTAATCGTATTGCTGAAGAAATGAAGTGTGAACTTGGTCAGCAAGTCGGTTTTAAAATTCGTTTTAGCGATCAGATTTCTAATAATACTTACGTTAAACTTATGACCGACGGTATTTTACTAGCAGAGATTCAGCAAGACCGATTTTTAAATCAATACGACACCATCATTATAGATGAAGCGCATGAGCGTAGTTTAAACATCGACTTTATTTTAGGTTACTTAAAAAACCTACTTCCAAAACGCCCTGATTTAAAAATAATCATTACGTCTGCAACCATCGATCCTGAGCGTTTTTCAAAGCACTTTGATGATGCGCCCATTATAGAAGTATCGGGCCGTACTTTCCCTGTTGATGTACGTTACAACCCAACGGCCGATATTAATAAAGATGATATGGAAGCGGAGGGCGATCAGCTACAAGGTATTTTTGATGCCGTTGATGAGCTGTGCGCTGAAGGCCCAGGCGACATACTCATATTTTTAAATGGTGAGCGTGAAATACGCGATACCGCAGATGCACTTAGCAAGCGTAATTTAAAAAACACCGATGTATTGCCACTTTACTCGCGTTTGTCTAACGCAGAGCAAAACCGTATATTTGCGCCGCATTCTCGTCGTCATATTATTTTATCGACTAACGTAGCCGAAACGTCATTAACCGTGCCGGGTATCCGTTATGTAATAGACCCAGGTACTGCGCGTATAAGCCGCTACAGTTATCGTACAAAAGTTCAGCGTTTGCCAATAGAACCTATATCGCAAGCAAGTGCTAATCAGCGTATGGGTCGTTGTGGACGTGTTGAAGCGGGTATTTGTATTCGCTTGTACTCTGAGGATGATTTTTTATCGCGCCCAGAGTTTACCGACCCTGAAATACTGCGTACTAATCTTGCGTCTGTTATTTTGCAAATGCTGGCACTCGGGCTTGGTGATATGGCGCAATTTCCGTTTGTGCAAGCGCCAGATAGCCGTAATATAAGTGATGGTTTATCGTTATTAGAAGAACTACAAGCAGTAAAACCAGATAAGCGTGATAGTAAAACGAGTTTAACCGCTTCAGGTAGAGAGCTCAGCCGATTACCGGTTGACCCTCGTTTAGCTAAAATGGTGCTTACAGCTCACAAACTTGGCGCATTGCGTGAAGTGATTGTTATTGTGGCGGCGCTTTCTATTCAAGACCCACGCGAACGCCCTCAAGAAAAGCGTGCTGCAGCCAATGAAAAACACGGTCGTTTTGATGACCCTGATTCAGACTTTATCGCTTTTTAAATTTATGGAATTACCTAGAAGAGCAGCAAAGCGAGCTGACTAACGGCCAGTTTAGAAAGCTGTGTCAAAAAGATTTCCTAGCCTATATGCGCCTGCGTGAATGGCAAGATATTGTTTATCAAATAAGTACTGTGTGTAACGAAATGGGCATGAAAGCAACCAGCCAAGCGGCTGACAGCGAACTTGTTCACAAAGCGTTACTGAGCGGAATGCTGAGCCACATTGGCTTTAAAGATGAGAAGCAAATATACAAAGGTGCACGTAATAGTCAGTTTCATATTTTCCGGGTTCAGGTTTATTTAAAAAGAGTCCTAAATGGATCATGTCAGCGGAGCTGGTAGAGACCAGTAAATTATATGCCCGCACAAATGCAAAAATAGACATTAACTGGGTAGAACCATTAGCGCAGCATTTAGTAAAACGTAGCTACACAGAGCCACACTGGGAGAAAAAACCAGGTGCGGTAATCGCGTTTGAGCAGCAAACTTTGTACGGACTACTCGTTGTAAATAAACGCCGCTGTGTTTATAGCAATATTGACCCTAAAGTGAGCCGTGAGCTTTTTGTACGCACGGCTCTAGTTGAGCAAGAGCTGGGCTTAAATGAGAGTTTTTTAGCGTTTAACCGTGAGCTAATAGAAGATATTCAAGTACTGGAAAATAAGTCGCGTCGCCGTGATATTTTAGTTGATGAGCAAACGTTATTTGAGTTTTACGATAAAAAAATACCCAAAGAAATTAATAACCGCGCTGCATTTTTAAAATGGTATAAAACACAAAAACAACAAAATAAGCATTACTTACACATGACTCGTGAAGAGTTAATGCAACACGGCGCAAGTAATATCACTGAGTTTGATTACCCAGACACATGGCAGCAAGACAATATTATATTGCCGCTTGCTTATCATTTTGATCCCGGACAAGCGGTTGATGGTGTTGCGGTACAAATACCGGTAGCGCTGTTGAATCAAGTACAAGAAAGTGGTTTTGACTGGCACATACCTGCATTTAGACATGAGCTAATAAGTGGGCTTATTAAGTCATTGCCTAAATCGCTTCGCCGTAATTTTGTGCCAGCACCAAATTATGCTGATGCAGTACTTGCAGCTATTGAGCCAATGCAGGGGAGCTTAATTGATGCTTTAGCTACGCGTTTATTAAGAATGACAGGTGTGAGAGTTGATGTGGAGGCGTGGGATTTAACCGCGCTTGCACCGCATTTACGATTGCAGTTTGAAGTACGTGATGAACACGATAAGTTACTTGCTCGTGGACTTGATTTAGCCAAACTTAAAGCAGAGCTGCAAGGTGAAGTAACTGAAACACTGTCTAAAGTTGCCGATAAAGGCATTGAAAAGTCAGACCTAACACAATGGGATTTTGGTGAGCTGCCAGCTTCATATGTTAAAAAACAAGGTCAATACGAAATAAAAGCATACCCTGCGCTGGTGGATAAAAAATCAGCCGCTGCAGTAGAACTTTTTGATAGCGAAGCAAAAGCGCAGCAAGCGCATCAACAAGGTTTGCGCCGTTTAGTGTTATTAAATGTGCCGTCGCCAATTAAGTACTTACAACAAAACTTACCGAATAAAGCAAAACTGGGTTTGTACTTTAATCCGTTTGGTAAAATAGCTGATTTAATTGATGACTGTATTGCCGCAGGTGTTGATAGCTTATTAGTAAAGCACGGCGATATTCGCGATGAAAAAGCATTTGAAACAGTAAAAGAGCAAATACGTGGTGAGCTCGGTGATGCCGTTGTATCTATTGCAACGCAGGTTGAGCAAGTATTAAGTATTGCTCACGCGCTGCATAAAAAAATGAAAGGGCGCGTTGATTTAACCATGATAACTGCGCATGGCGATATAAAATCACAGCTTGAGTCACTTATATTTAAAGGCTTTGTGAGCGCGCATGGCGCAGATAAAATAACGGATTTAATTCGTTATTTAAAAGCGATTCAAAAACGTTTAGAGAAGCTGCCTGTGGATCCAAATCGTGATAGGTTATGCGTACTAGAGCTGGATAAAGTTGCTCAAGAGTACAAAAAAGTAGTTAATAAAACACCTAAAGGCTTGCCTATTCCACAAGAAGTAACCGCTATTTTTTGGATGCAACAAGAGCTTAGAGTGTCGCTATTTGCTCAAACACTAGGAACGCCTTACCCAATTTCAGCTAAGCGGGTACTTAATGCGATAAAAGAGATAGAATAAAACTTGCATTTTCTATTAAGCTTAGTACCTTAATAGAAGGATTTATTTTTGTTTTGAAAAGGAAGAGACATAGTTATGTCCTCATCGATTGAACATACAACAAAGCGACTTTTAGTGGTAGACGACGAGTATTTTAATTTTGAAATGCTCGAGGCAGCACTTACCACGAAGTTTGATGTTAGCTATGCGGATTCAGGGCAAAGCTGCCTAGCATCTGCAATAGCTAACCCGCCCGATATAATTTTGCTTGATGTTTGTATGCCAGGGCTCAATGGTTATGACACATGTAGAATGCTCAAACATACCCCTGAGACAAAAAATATTCCTGTTGTTATGGTATCGGGCCTAGAGTCTCCATCTGAAAAGCAAGCGGGGTTTGATGCTGGTTGCAATGCATATGTTGTAAAACCATTTTCAGTGGGTGCATTATTAGAAGAAATTAAAACGGTTGTTTAGAGGGTATTATGTTCACAGATGACAAACGAAATTTTAGGCGTATGCAGGTAAATGCCACTGCAAATTTAACGACTATAGAGCCTGTAGCGGGTTTAAATTATACGGCAGAATGTGTTGATTTAAGTGCGACGGGGTTGTCGTTGCATTTAGATGACTTGCTTGAGCTAAACACTATTTTATCTGTTGATATAGCGTCTACTCATCCAAGTATTGCCCCTTTAAAAGCGACGGCAAAAGTAATACGTGCCAGCAAAGAAGATGATGGCACTATAACCGCTGGGCTTGAAATCATTCAGTTTAACTAGTTAACCTGAATGATTACATTAAAAAACCTTACAGATTAAGCCTTTTAAATAAAAGCCTTCAGGGTAACTGCCAGCAATAGGGTGGTCGGCTGCTTGATTTAAACGCTCCATTATAAGCAAGTCTTTGCCTGCATCAAGTGCGGCATCAGCGACTACTTTTTGAAACAAATTTTGTTCCATTAAACCAGAGCATGAAAACGTTAATAGTGTCCCACCTGGTTTTAGTATTTGCATGGCAATCATATTAATATCTTTATAACCACGGCACGCACCCGTTAACTGTGCTTTGTTATCTGCAAACTTTGGTGGATCCATAACAATGGTATCAAACTGCCTGCCTTCGTCGCGATATTGGCGTAGTAACTTAAATACATCCTGCTTAACAAAGCTCACTTTGTTTAAATCTAAGTTATTATGTTCAACATTACGCTTTGCTGTATCTAAAGCGGGTTGCGATACATCTACGTTAGTAACATGCTCACATCCACCACGGAGGGCGTACAACGAAAATGTACCTGTATAACTAAAACAGTTAAGTACCGTTTTACCCTTTGAAAAGCGCTCAAGTGCAGCACGGCTATCGCGCTGGTCTAAATAAAAGCCCGTTTTATGTCCATCAATTATATCGACTTCAATTTTAAAACCGTTTTCATCAATAAGTACAGGTTGTGTTGGCTCATTACCCCAAAGAACACCTTTAATTGGCTCCAAACCTTCTTTTGTGCGTACTTCTACATCTGAGCGCTCGTATATGCTAGAACCTGGAAAAATAGACATCAACGCGCCAACAATTTCGCCTTTATGGCGCTCTGCACCCGCACTTAGTAGCTGACACACTAATACATTATCAAACTTATCGATGGTAACACCGGGTAAGTAATCTGATTCAGCAGCACATAATCGAAACCCTGTTAATCCACCTTCTTCTATTACTTGGCTACGTGCTTCTAATGAGCGGCGTAAACGGCGTTCAAAAAAGTGTTGATCGATGACTTCTTTTTCATCAAAGCTCCAAACACGCGCACGAATTTGTGAGTGAGGGCTGTATGCGGCAGTTGCTAAAAATTTACCTTCACTGTCGTGAATCGTAACTGTGTCGCCTAATCCTGGTTTACCTTTAATTTTTTTGATGGCTTTTGAAAATAACCAAGGGTGTTTTCTTTTTAATGATTTATCGCGACCAGCTTGTAGGTAAACGGCAGATGACATAAGGCTTCTCTGTAGTAATAAATAAGCGCTGTATTTTAGTCAAGCAGCGAGCAACATACAATGAATGTTTTGCAAGGGGGGCATAAACCACGGTAAAGTACGGGTAATTCATTCATTCATTAGCTTTTGGAACCTAATAGTGCCTGACGCCGTTTTAAGCCCCGATTTAAAAATACTTAATTCACAATGTAGAGAATTTATAAGCTCTTTAGTGCATGCCGATGTCGCTCACGATATTACCCACATAGAGCGCGTGGTGCGCGTTGCAATACAGTTATGTAATGCGGAGCAGGCAAACATGTCAGTCGTATTACCTGCAGCGTGGATGCACGACTGTGTGGCGGTGGCTAAAAATCATCCTGATCGTGCGAAAGCCTCTACCATGGCTGCAGATAAAGCATTGAAGTTTTTAAAATCTATTAACTATGATGAATCACTCTTTGATGAGATTCATCATGCAATTGCAGCACATAGCTTCAGCGCAAATATAAAAATTAAAACAGTTGAAGCGCAAATAGTACAAGATGCTGACAGAATGGATGCATTGGGCGCTATTGGGGTGAGTCGCTGCATGAAAGTAGGCGGATCAATTTCTCGGCTATTATATAACCCAGAAGACCCATTTTGTATTGAACGCGAGGCTGATGATAAAACATACACGCTTGATCACTTCTTCATAAAGTTATTACATATTGCCGATAGTATGAATACGCCATCTGCTAAAGCAGAAGCGAATAGACGTACAAGGTATATGCATGACTTCCTAGAGCAATTAAAGTCAGAAATAGGTGAGTAACGTGAACAATACAAGCATACCTAAATTATCTGGGATTGATCATTGCCATTTAAATGTTGATAACTTGGTTGATGCCGTTAAGTGGTATGAGCGTGTTTTAGGCTTTAGTGTAGTACCCGAGCTTGCCTTTTGGGATGAGGACGGACGAGGGCCTTTAACACTTGAAGATATCAGTTCAACAACTCGTTTAGCACTTTTTGAAGGTGAGGGGCGTAGTAAAGGGATTGCATTTTTGGCCTCAGGGGATCAATTTATTCAATGGCGTAATCATCTTGAGGGTTTTAATATAAAAGTAGTTTTAGCAGATCATGGTGTAACGTTTTCTATGTACTTTAAGGATGAAAGCGATAACAGTCATGAGATTACGTCACATGACTATAGCTTTATTAAAAGTATTTATAACGATGTTAAACTTGGGTCGCACAGTACTAAAAAAATTAGTTTTCTTGATTTGCATTTTTTATAGCAAGAATATCGTCTAATTTACTTACAAAAAGCTCAATGAGAGCAGGATCAAAATGAGCTCCGGCTTGATCTTGCATATGCAGGATTGTTTTCTCTACACTCCATGCCTCTTTATAAGGGCGTTTTGAAGTCAGAGCATCAAATACGTCAGCAACGGCAACAATTCTACCTTCAATTGATATTTCTTCGCCTTTGATCCCATTAGGATAGCCTGAGCCATCCCATTTTTCGTGGTGCTCAATCGCGAGTTTATGGGCAAGTTGCAACAAAGGAGATGAAGAATTGGCTAGAATTTTCGCACCTATAACAGCATGCTCTTTCATATACGTAAATTCTTCACTTGTTAATCGCCCAGGCTTTAACAAAATAGCATCGGGAATGCCTATTTTACCTACATCATGCATAGGAGCTGCTTGGCGTAATAATTCTGCCTGATGCTCGGGCATACCCAATGCTAATGCAAGCACTTTACTGTATTGACTCATACGTACTATATGCTCACCAGTGTCGGTATCTTTATATTCTGCGGCACGCCCTAAACGCTGTACTAAATCAATATGTGCTTGCTTTAGCTGCTCAGCTTGTACTAAAGAAAGATGTGTTTTAACTCTAGCTCTGACAATTGCAGGGCTAATTGGTTTTGTAATATAATCAACTGCGCCCAGCTCAAAGCCTTTAAATTCATCACTTTCATCACCTAAAGCGGTCACAAAAATAATAGGAATATGAGATGTTCTTGGATTGCTTTTTACTAATTGACACACTTCAAAGCCATTCATATCAGGCATCATAATATCGAGTAAAATTAGTTGCGGAAGATCTTTTTCAAGTAAAGCGAGCGCTGCATCACCTGATTTAGCAAATGACATTCGATATTGATTACCTAACACTTCTCGCATTACTTTTAGATTTGCTGGCTCATCGTCAACAATTAATACACGTGGCCTATCGGCATAAAAATCCATTAATTAATACTCATTCATGTGTTAATTTTTCAAGTAAGGTGCTTAGTTTTACTTCTGCGGTATCGAAATCAAACTCATCAAATGCATCTGCTATTTCAGTTATATTATTTTTAAATTGCGAAGTAGTACGACGCTGTAATTGAGTGAGAAACTCATCGTTTAATTCAGCGTTTTTAGCATCTTCATAAAGTTGCTCACAAAGCGCTCTTATTTCATTTATAGATAGTGCGTTAGTATCTTCTGTGGTGTTACTGTCTGAGGCAGTACACTCAATACTTGCTAGTAACTGGGTTATAACACTAAGCTCAATTTTTACGGCGTCTACAACCTCATTAATATTGGCATCAGTTGCTTGTTCTAAACTGGCTAATAGCTTCATTAAAGTACTAAGGCCTAGATTTCCTGCAACACCCTTTAAGGTATGAATTAAGCCATCAAGATTTTTTACATCAGACAACGGTTCATTTAATAGACTATAAAATCGTTTATCACTGTCATTAATAAATTTGGAGATTTGCGTTAACTGTTTGCATTTAGAACCCCATAAAGCTAAGCCCTTTTCAAAATCGATATGCTTAGCATCAGGGTCTGTTTGTGGCATGGCAGCTTCTTTTGCTAAACCAAGCCCAAGCACTTGAGCTATTTCTTGGTTTAGTTGATTTATATCTACAGGCTTATTTGCAAAACCGTTCATACCTGCTTTTTTAGCGGTAAGTTTATCTTGCTGCAATACGCTCGCTGTTAAAGCGATAATAGGTGTGTATTTTAATTGTCTTAGTTTTTCAATTTTGCGTATTTTAATTGTTGCCTCAATCCCATCACATTCAGGCATATGGATATCCATTAAAATAACATCAAAATCTTGCTTTTCAAAAATACTAATCGCTTCAAGTCCATTATTAGCTTTGGTGACACTGTGTTGATCCCGTGAAAGTAACAATGAAAGAAGTTCTGTATTTTGTTCTATATCATCAACAACCAATACTCTAAGCGCTGGTAACTGAGTATGTAGTCCATCAAAATGATCTACTTTAGTTTCATCACCTACCTTAAGTGGTAAAGAAAAGTAGAAACAAGTGCCTTTGCCTTCAGTACTTATAAGATTAATTGTACCGCCCATAAGCTCAACAAGTTGCTTGCTTATGGTTGTACCAAGACCTGTTCCACCAAATCGACGAGTAGTAGTACCATCGGCTTGTTCAAAAGGTTGAAAAACTGCTTGTACACGATTTTTTGCAATACCAATACCTGTATCTTGAACTTCAAAAAATAAATGCTCATTTTGCGTTGTGCTTACAGTGACGGTGACAGAGCCTTTCTCAGTGAATTTAATGGCATTGCCTATAAGGTTGATGAGCACTTGCCTTACTCTATCGGGGTCACCGTAGTAAGCATTATGTACGGATGCTTTGATATCGAGTGTTAAGTAAAGATCTTTCTTTTTGGCTTCAAGCCAAAAAGTTGAAATAATGCTATCTATTACAGGCTTTAAACTAAAGTGGATTGGTTCTATAGTCAGTTTTCCGCGGTCTAGTTTGGCTGAATCAAGAATTTCATTTAGTAAGCGTAACAAAGAGCGTGCAGCATTATTAACAGTAATAAGGTGCTTTTGTTGGTCTTGGTCAAGTGGGGTATCCATTAGTAAATCACTAAAACCAATAATTGAGTTCATAGGGGTGCGTATTTCGTGACTCATATTAGCCATAAAAGACTGCTTAGCAAATGCGGCTTCTTCTGCTTGGAGTTTAGCTTTCTCTAATTCTGCCTCGTATTTTTTTCGCTCAGTAATATCGACTAATACGCCATCTATCCATTGCGGAGTTGGCTGGTCTGAAAAATCAAAACTACCTTGATCCAAAAGCCATACAATTTTACCGTTTCTATGACGAAGACGATATTCAATAGAATATTGTCGTTTTTCGTCAATAGCTAATTTCATGGCATCTAAAATAGGTTGTTGGTCAACTTTTAAAACAAGATCATTAAAACCGATGAAATGCTCAGTAAATTCTTCTGATTTGTAGCCCGTTAGTTCTAATATGCTGGGGCTGATAAATAACATCGTCCAATGCGTATCAAATCTACATCTAAACACGACACCAGGCATGTTATTTATTAGAGAACGATATTTTTGTTCTTTTTCAATTAGGTTACGTTGAAGCTCTCGCTGTTGTGTTAAATCAGTTATGAAACCAACATACAATGGGTTTTGATCTGGTTGATTAACTTCCCCTACACCTAAGCGAATAGGGAACAAGTGGCCATTTTTATGTTTTGCTAATATTTCGCGGTTGACACCAATAACCTTGCTTACATCAATGCCCTTAGCATTTGAAAGATGGCTATCGTGATGCTCTGCGATAGTGTCGTCCATTAACATTTTAATATTCTGGTTTTTTACCTCATTTTCATGCCAACCAAAAATTTGACTCGCTGAATTATTAAAGCTCAAAATAGCGCCTTTATGGTCAATAGTCACAATGCCATCAATAGCGGTGCCTAAAATGGCATTTAAACGAGACTCATCAGCGGATTTTTCTGCAAGTAACATCTTGTATCTAACCATGCCATTAAGAACAGCGAATACACTGGTTATTGCTACAGTCGCAGTGGCAACAGCTATAGCTACAAAGATAAGGCCTGCATTAGCATTAACATCGTCGTATAGTAACGGCGAGGTTGCAACAAAACGCGTTGCCGCCATACCCATATAGTGCATGCCTGCAACGGCCGAACCTAAAATAATAGCGCTAATGAAGCGATTTTGGAAAGCGGTTAAATGTAGACATAATTTTTCAAGATTGAAGCGACAATAAAGAGCAATGAAAGAAAGTACCACTGCAACAACAATTGAGAGCCCAAACATTAAAGGGTCGTAACGTAATAATGGAGCAAGCTCCATTGCTGCCATACCGCTGTAATGCATGGTACCTATGCCAGAGCCTAATAATAAAGAGCAGATAGCTAATACTTTAAGGTTACCATTACTATTTACCAACATCGAGACTGCATATTGACAGGCTAAAAATGCAGGAATAAAAGATAACAATGTAATAGTTGGATCGTACTTAATGTTAGTACATAACGAAAAAGCCAACATACCAATAAAATGCATGCTCCAAATACCTGCTGAAAAAACAGTAGCTCCTGTTATGTTGGCTACACGCTGGTAATGAGGAGATTTAGTCTCTTTTGCTAGATCAATGAGTTTTGTAGTAAAAAAAGCAGCAAATATTGCAATTAAGACAGATATAGATACTAAAACAGGATCGTAAACTCCATTGACAATTAAGCTTGGATCTTGGTCTTTAATGAAAAATGCGGATAACATGAGGGCTTAAAATATAATCTATATTATTTTATTTTAATGTAATTATTTAATAAATAAACTGTTATTTGGCCAAATGCCTTAAAATAAGAACGTTACTATTAGGTTATGCTTATTTTTGAGGATGAAATTTCAAGAATATACTTGGTTTTTAGGTAATACAGGGGTGATGATGTGCGGCTATACCTATCAAAGCGGCCCTAAAAATAGACGATAATAAAAGTAAATGCAACTCGCCGATACGAAGTGAACTGCTGGGGGATTCAATTGGTGGTAAGTCATTGGAAAAGCAAAAGAGCAGTTACAAAGCACATTGGATTACAAATCGTTATTGATACGATATTATTGCTTTAGCAAACAAAATTTATTTATGAGACGTTATTGTGTTTGAGTATTTGCTTAAAAAAAGCGCCCGACGAAAAACAGTTGCAATTAAAGTACATAACCAAAAAGTGACTGTATACGCACCTAATTATGTGGCAAAAAAACAAATTGAAAGATGGTTACATGAAAAAAAACGTGGATCGAGGCACAGTTACTAAAGCAACTTAACACGGTTGATACTAAACAATATCCTTTTGAAAGCGGTCAGATACGCCTTTTTTCAGAGGTGGTTAATCTACAGTTTAAAGAAGGGTGTGATTCTGTAGTAAAAAAATGTTCAGATAATAGTTTATTAATTACGGTATCTGCGCGTGTTAAGCATCAACAACAAAAATATCAAAAATTATTAGAGGCGTATTTAAAAGATAAATTAACTGATTATATAGAAATGCAGCTAGCTTATTTTTGTGAGCAAATGGGCGAAAAATTACCGACTAATTTAAATATAAGTATTTATAAACGTAAGTGGGGAAGTTGTAATAGTAAACGTGAGCTGACCTTTAATCTTAATCTTATTGGCGCGCCTCATTACATAATAGATTATGTAATAGTTCACGAATTAGCACATTTACGATATTTGAATCACAGTAAAGCATTTTGGCAACGAGTTGAAACGTTTTATCCTGGGTATAAACATGCATCACAATGGTTGAAAGAAAACGGAAGTAGCTTACAGTGGTTATTCTAAAGGGATTAAATAAATTACTAAGAAGGAAAAGTGGTGGA
>NZ_BADT01000221.1 GCF_000239855.1 Pseudoalteromonas sp. BSi20652
CCCTAATCACTTTATAAGCGAGGTATAAAACCTCACCTACAAAATATTTTACCACCGAGAGCACCGAGGCGCTGCGCGCTACACTGAGAAAGAATAATCACTTCTCTGTGCCCTCTGTGGTGATAACTGTCACTTATTCACTTTGTGAGTGTTCATTTAATAAATAAGATTTAGAACTCATCTAAACACATTACTTATAATAATCGACTAGCTCAGTTATAAAGTTTGAAAGTTGCGACTCTGGCAGCTCATTAATACCAGCAGCAGCGGCTCGCCCACCACCTGTTGCAAACTTACTACATATATCAACAGCTCCCTGCTTATTGCTCAGCGGAGCACGTACACTAACAGTGTAACTTCCTTTATTATTGCTTGTAACAACACCATGCGCTTTAGTTGGAGCTTGGTTAGCTAAATCATTACCCAATACACCACTAACACGACGAGCCCAAGGCTTATCATCCAGTAGAATAACTTTTGCAGTGTCACAATCATGTAGCACTTTAGCCCCTGCAGCTTTTTCCATATCAGCTTTATAAGCACGCTCTAAAGTATAATAAGCTGAATTTTCATCGTTTATAGCATCTAGCGGCGATTTATAGTGTAAAAGCTGCTCATAAAGATCTTCTGGAGTAAAATGAAGATCATCAATCTCACTGCCATAACCGTTATAATTAATATAAGTACCAAACGCTTTTAGCTGTGATTTTTGTAATGCTGATAACTGTAGTTTATCAGCCTCCGCATCGGCCTTTGCAAATAAATTATCACCGTACGCAGCCGTTATTGCCCATAAATGAAATTGCTTATCAAGTAAGTCACTCACTATTAAGCTCGTACACATATTTGCATCAAGATCTATATGGGCAAATAAATTAGAATGATTAGGAATATCACCTGCTTTGTGATGATCTACATACATCACTTTAGCACCTGCGGTTAATGCATCGTGTAAAGCTGACATATTTTTTTCCATTGAAATATCAAGCACACGTATACAATCACCCGGTTGTGGTGTGATTTTCTTTAATAACTGAATATCACGCTTCACCCCTGTTATTTTAATTGTATCAGTAGGGTTAGCGAGCTGTAACTGTAGTAATGCGATGATGCCATCTGCATCACCATTAAAAACATCGTATTTCATAATAATCTCAAAATCAGAAGTCAAAGCACTTCGCTTTACTCAGCAGTTAATAGTTTATTTATCGGGTACCTAAAAAACTGAATACCTATAATTTAATGACTTCTTTTTCTTTTAAGTACTTTATAATTTGATCAACACATTGATCAATACTGTATTGTGCCGTTTTTATGTGTATTTCTGGTGATACTGGTACATCAAAAGCTGAGCTAATACCTGTAAAATTTGGTATTTCACCCGCTCTCGCTTTTTTGTATAAACCTTTAGGGTCGCGGCTTTCGCACACCTCTATTGGAGTATCTATAAATACCTCCAAAAATTCGCCTTCAGCCATAATGCTTCGAGCTTGAGCGCGATCAGCGGCAAAGGGCGAAATAAATGCAGTAGAGACGATTAATCCAGCATCAACAAAAAGCTTAGCAACCTCGCTAATACGACGAATATTCTCTATGCGGTCCTCATCACTAAATGTAAGCCCTTTATTCAATCCCATGCGAACATTGTCACCATCAAGTAAATAAGTATGACAGCCTAATTCAAACAATTTAGATTCCACAGCATTTGCTATCGTCGACTTACCCGAACCACTCAATCCCGTATACCAAAGTAAAACAGGCTTATGCCCTTTATGGTTTTGTTTTTGTTCTCGTGACACTGTTTGCGTGTGCCATACTATGTTTTCATCTTGGGTCATTACTATACCTTTGCCTTAAACTTTTTAATTGCGCCGTTTAATACCAATTCGCTTAATTAAGTGATCAATTTTAAGGGTGGAAAAACGTGTTGATAGTTAGGCAAAAAACTCGCTATTTAGTTGTCCTAAATGAGAATTTTTTAACGCAGGTAGCGACACGTTTAGCCCCGTAAAATGATTAAGTATTATTGCGGATTGGTATAAATACACAATTAAAACCAATTAACTATTGAGCTATCCTGTGCATAAAATTAGTTTTACGTACAGGATAGCCTCTATATTTTTTTAACCATTTTTATAGGCTATACCTATAATGCTGCAATTGCGGGTCTAAAAACTAAAAAGGGAAAAAAACAGGCACAAATACCAATACAACAATTGCATATACAATGCTAATTGGTAAGCCCATTTTAACAAAATCATTTAACCGATAATTACCCGCGTTAAACACCATCAGATTAGTTTGATAACCATAAGGACTTATAAAGCTTCCACTTGCGGCAAAAGCAACAGTCATTACAAATGGTAATACATCTACACCAAATCCAAGTGCAATAGTATAACCTATAGGAAACATTAAGGCTGCAGCAGCATTATTAGTAACAAACTCGGTCATTAACCACGTAGCAATATAAACAAAAATTAAAGCTATATATACATAACCCGGATCGTTAAATTGCCCTATAAAATACCCTAGTGTATCTACCACGCCCGAGTTAACTAACGCATTAGAGAGTAAAATAGCCGACGAAACAACCAACCAAATATCAACTGGAAAACGCCTAACTATTTCATTTGTTGTTAAACTGCGTGAAAATAATAATCCGCCTAGTAATAACACTAAGCCCTCAAGTAAATCTATTACTCCAATAGCAGACAATGCGATAATCGCAATAAATCCACCAATAGATAACCAAGCACGCCAGCCATTTATTCTTGATTCAGGCTCAACGCCAGAAAGTACTAAAAAGTTTTTATTAATATTAGTTCTTGTCTTATAGTCTTTACCCACCGCTAAAACTAAAAAGTCACCTGAACGAATAACAACATCCCCAAGCTTACCAGAGACCTGCTCACCATCACGCCTAATAGCAACGACAGCAGCATCAAATAAAGCCCTAAAACCCGTTGTTTTTAGTGTTTTGCCAATAATAATACTTTCTTGCCTTACAACCACTTCTGTAAGGTTGCTATTTAAAGTACCATTTTTTTCAGCAAAAATTTCTAAACCTGTAAATTGTCCTAACTGAAGTAATTTAGTAATTTCCCCGCAAAATATTAGCCTATCAGAGCAATGAATAACCTCAGAAGGTGACACTGGACTAATTAAGTGTCCTTTTCGAACTATTTCGACCAAAAATAAAGACTCTAAATGCCGCAATCCATTAGCCTCAACAGAGCGTCCTATAAGCTCAGAATTTTCAGTCACCTTTGCATCAATAAAATACCCTTCAGATGTCGCATTTTTTTGCTTAATACTGGGCAGCATATTGGTACAAAAAAACATAACAACACCACAGCTAACAACTAAAATAGCGCCTACAGCTGTAAACGAAAAAAACGATAAAGAACGCCCAGAAGCCTCAATATACATTGAGTTAATTATCAAGTTAGTTGAGGTTCCAATAAGCGTTAATGTGCCACCTAAAATAGAAGCATACGAAAGTGGTAAAAGTAGCTTGCTCGAAAAATGATGGGGATTATTACGAATAGGTGAGAGTAATGTAGCAACAACAGCAGTATTGTTCAAAATCGACGAAAAAAGCGTAGTAACACCAAATAACCTAAACCAAGTAGAATGGTAGCTACTTACAATTATTTTAGATGCCACAATCCTTAACAAACGTGTTTTTTCAAGTGCTAAAGAGCACAATACAAGTAAAATTAAAGTCACTAAACCCGGGTTTGCGATACTTGTTAAAAACTGTTTTTTAGTCACCAAATCACAAGCAATTAAAGCAACTAATGTTGCGCCAAAAATTGCAACAGGCCTACCTTGAACAACAATTAAGCCAATAACAGTGAGCGCAAAAATAAAAAGCGTTAGATAAGCATCTAATGGCATAAATATAGTAGCCATCCATAGTTAGTAAAACAAAAATGCGGGCTTAAAAAGCCCGCAATGTTTAGCATCTGCAATCTAGCGGATTACTTTTGCATCCCAATGAGGGAAATGCTTACGAACCAAGGCATTAAACTCAACTTCAAATGCAGGATGAGCGCTTTGCGATTTATTTGTTTTAGCATCTAAAGGCTTACGTATCATCCCCGCACCAACAGTTACATTAGTTAAGCGATCGATAATAATAAACGCCCCTGTATGCTTATTAATATCATATGCATCAAATTGTACAGGTGCTGTTAAAGCAAAATTACAGTTACCAATCTCATTTAAGTTTAACTGCGACGCCTCTTTTTGTTCCAGCGTATTCACGTCAACTTTATAGTTAACAGTTTCTACATGGCCAAAAACAGACTTACTGCCCACTTTTATCTCATATTCACGGTCAACTTGTAATGCTTCTTCAGTCATCCAAACTACATCAGCTTCTAAATTAGCAGATGAATGAGGCTTTTGATGAGGGCGCACTAACATATCACCACGGCTTACATCAATTTCATCTTCAAGCGTTAGCGTAATAGCCATGCCAGCTGAAGCTTTTTCAAGATTGCCGTCAAACGTAACGATTGATTTAACTTTACTTTCTTTACCAGAAGGTAATGACGCAACAGTGTCTCCCACCCTAATATCGCCAGCAGCTATAGTGCCACTAAAACCACGAAAATCTAAGTTAGGACGATTAACATACTGAACTTGCAGTCTAAATTCATCATTTTTAGCATGTGTAACTGAAACCGTATTTAAAAGTTTCATTAACGTAGAGCCTGGGTACCATGCCATTGCTTCGCTTTCGTTAACAACGTTATCACCACGAAGTGCCGAAATTGGTACAAAACGAATATCATCAAACGATAGTTTTTTAGCAAACTCTCGGTAATCTTTTTTAATGTTTTGGTAAACAGATTGCTCGTAATCTACTGCATCCATTTTATTAATGGCAATAACTACATTTTTAATGCCCAATAAAGAGCAAATGTAACTATGACGACGTGTTTGAACTTGCACACCATGGCGAGCATCAATCAAAATAATCGCTAAATCACATGTAGAAGCACCTGTTGCCATATTACGTGTGTACTGCTCGTGGCCTGGGGTATCAGCAATAATAAACTTGCGGTGATCTGTTGCAAAATAACGGTACGCTACGTCAATTGTAATCCCTTGCTCACGCTCAGACTGAAGACCATCAACTAAAAGCGCTAAATCAAAATCATTATCTGTTGTATTAAAACGTTTTGAATCTTTTTCGTATAGCAGCCATCTGATCTTCAAAAATACATTTTGCTATCGTAAAGTAAACGACCAATTAAAGTCGATTTACCATCATCTACACTACCGCACGTTAAAATACGTAGCATATCTTTGTTTTCGTGGACCTTTAAATAGGCTTCAATATCAGTTGCAAGTAAGTTAGTTTCTTGTGACATAATTTTCTCTGAAATTTGGTTCGTAATAGGTTAATAACAAGCTGTTATAAATATATTTTTAAAATATTCAATCATAACTTAGCCATCAAAGCTTCTAACGTTCGGTTAAAAGTAACCTTCCATTTTTTTCTTTTCCATAGAACCAGCAGAATCGTTATCGATCACTCGGCCTTGGCGCTCAGACGTAGTACATAGCAGCATTTCTTGGATGATTTCAGGTAATGTTTGAGCCACAGACTCAACTGCACCTGTTAATGGATAACAACCTAATGTTCTAAAGCGAACCATTTTTTGCTGAACTTCTTCGCCTTCTTCAAGCTCCATACGCTCATCATCAACCATAATTAATGTGCCGTCGCGCTCAACAACAGGACGTTCCTTAGCAAAGTATAACGATGGTATTTCAATACCTTCAAGGTATATGTATTGCCAAATATCTAGCTCAGTCCAGTTACTAAGTGGGAATACACGAATGCTCTCACCTTTATCAACTTTGCCGTTATAAACATTCCAAAGCTCTGGACGTTGATTTTTAGGATCCCAACGATGATTTTTATCACGGAATGAATAAACACGCTCTTTAGCACGAGATTTCTCTTCATCACGACGAGCACCACCAAATGCAGCATCAAAGCCATTCATATCAAGTGCTTGCTTTAAACCTTGAGTTTTCATAATGTCAGTGTGCTTAGCACTACCGTGAACAAATGGGCTAATACCCATCGCTAAACCTTCAGGGTTTTTATGAACAATTAAATCGAAACCATGCTTTTCAGCCATGTAGTCTCTAAACTGAATCATTTCTTTAAATTTCCAGTTTGTATCTACATGCATTAACGGAAAAGGTATTTTACCTGGGTAAAAAGCCTTACGTGCAAGATGAAGTAATACCGAAGAGTCTTTACCTACAGAGTAAAGCATTACTGGGTTATCAAATTCTGCGGCTACTTCACGCATTATATGAATTGATTCGGCTTCGAGCGCCTTAAGGTGGGTTAACTTTTCTTCGTTCATAACGTTTTTTTATATCCTAAATTATCAAAATCCATTCTAAGTCAGTTATTATAACAAATTGAAACAAACTGATTTAGCAAATTAAAATTATTAAATTTACAATTAATTTAAACTCATATTTATTGCCAGTAATTTAACATATTAGACATTCTCATGCCTCTAGAGTAACCAATTAATATAGCTACTTATATTAACTTTTAGTTATGTCTAATTACTTTTCATACCAATGGTTTTTATAAGCACCAGTGCGCCCTAACAACCCATCAAAAATGCCTTTAAGCATAAATCCAATGCGCTTGCGTCTATTTTTTTGCAAAGCAGAATTTAAAAAAAAGCGTATTGGCATAAAAAACAAACATCTTGCTTTCCAATAGTTAGGAACGTAGCCCCTACGACTCAATAACAAAATATTTCTAAACTGATAATACAGCCTAATTGGCGCGCCAACTTTATAAGTTATTCCCACAAATTTACTACGAGAATCCCCTAAACGATGAATCATCTCTATATTTTTAGCCTTGGCAATATCAAACCCCATACTTCGAGCACGCCAGCACCATTCATGGTCAACGCCATCAATAAATAAAGATTCATCTTTTAAGCCAATTTCATCAAGAGCGCTTAAATCAATCATCATACCAGAAGCAATAATTTGAGTAACGCCTACCAGTTCATCATATTCAAACACTTCTTTTTGAACCATAGGGTTCACTTTTTTGTCAGAAAAACTACAACGAATCCTAGGACCAATGGCAACCACATTTTGCTTTATTTTATTTGATGCATTAAGCAAGCTACTTAGATTAAACACCATATCGCTCGGAATTAGACTATCTTGATCAAGTAAAATAGCGTACTCACAACCCGCTTTTAGCAAATATATTAAGCCTGCATTATGCGCCGACGCAATCCCTGAATTAGAAGAAAGATGGATGTAATGGTAATGAGCTATAATTTTACTAAAATCGTGAGGTGTCGGGCTATTATCAACAATAACCACTTCTTCTGTTTGACCATATAAACGAGTTAATAAACGCTCAACGAGAGGAAGATCAGGCTTATATACAACTAAAACCGCACCAATCATAATTTAATTATGCTTCTTTAAATTAAGTAAAAAACGGTCAACCTTGTATGCCAATTTAATGACCCAAGATGGCATCATCCTCAATGCTAAAACAAATAAAGCATAACAATAATTTTGTAGCGACCTTTGGTTAAGTAAATCCATAGCAAGAAGCCTAGCTTTAAACTCATTTGCCGACTTGCCTCTGCCACGTCTTTTATAAAAACCATTAATGCGTCTAAAATGCAGCAATGGCTCTTTCACATTAGCAAATTTACAGCCATCACTAGCCAAAGCAATCCATAAAAAATAATCTTGTGTATTAAGCATCGTTGCTAAATAACGATGTCCGCGCGCAAACACGCTATATCTAATAACAACAGTAGGATGGTTTATAGGGCAACGCCGAGAAAAGGCGACTAACAACTTAGAATGGCTCAATGGAAGCCTACGAATACCCGCTTTATTGCCTTGCTCGTCAACTTCCCACAAGGCCGAGCCCAATACGTCAACGTCGTTATGCTTTTCTAATAAGTTAATTTGCTTTTCGAAACGGTGTAAAACACATATGTCATCAGCATCCATTCTAAAAAAATACTTTGGCTTTAAAGGTAAAGTAATATCAATTATGTAATTCATACATGCACTTAATCCCTTATTTTTTACTCCATGTATAAGAGCTAAGTTTGAGTGTTTTTTTTCAGTCTCTTTTAAATAAATTGAAATATCATCTGACACAGTGCCGTCAAGCACGATCATAAAAAGATCCGGCGGCATAGTTTGGTTTAAAACACTTTCAACTGCTTGTTTAACCCACTCCAAGCGATCATTGATATAGACAGACATGCCACAAACCACATTCACGTCGCTTGCAACGGGGTTGGTCGAATGTAATATAAACTGGCTATTAGTTGTCAAAATGGGAACTGCACTCTCTCTATAAAAATAAAACACAAATAAACAGTCATTTACAAGCTAAAGTCAATTCTAGCTTACTTTAATTAAGCATACAAAAAACATAACGAATAATAACCCTACTTTTACTTTTTATTAACTACCTAAAAGGCTTAATCGCAAAATTTTCACGTCTACGAGTTAAATTAGGATTATATGCAGGGTCGTTAGCAATAAAATCACACCACGTAGTTTGCAAGTAATTAAGCTCAGCATTAAAGCGCCGCACTTTTTCAGGCGTATCTTCGTGCCCGCGCGATACAGACTCATGATGGTACAAAACAGCCTCTGCACAATATAGGTTACGCTTGCCTAGTTGCAGTACTTTTAAACAAAAATCAACATCATTAAAAGCAATTGCTAGCTTTTCTTCGTTCAAACCACCCACAGCCCAAAAGTCATCAGTCTTAACAAGCAAACATGCAGCGGTCACCGCACTGTAATTTTGGCTCGCCACCAAGCGGTTCATATAACCATAATGATCGCTTGGGAAATACTTATGCCCGTGCCCGGCGCCACCACCATAGCCCAATACCACACCCGCATGCTGAATACGATTATCTGAATACAATAACTTTGCACCAACACAACCAATATCATCGCGCATAACATGGCTAACCATGTTTAATAACCAGTCAGGCTCAATCACTTCAATATCGTTATTAACGAGTGCAAGTACTTCGCCTTTAGCATGCTTTGCCGCAAAATTATTTATAGCTGAATAGTTAAATTCGGCCGCGTAATTAAACACGGTTATTTTTGAATGCGTGCTTAACTGTTTAAAATAATTAATGCACCCTGGGTCATCAGAGCCATTATCAATAAGTAAAATTTCGTAGTTAGAATAAGTGGTTTTATCTAAAATTGACTCTATACAACTTTTTACTAATGCCAACCCATTTCGAGTAGGAATAATAATAGATACCAAGGGGTCGTAACGTAAATGCCAGCGCAAATAAAGTGCAGGTAATGGTGAAGGAATAACATCTGCAACGTCTTTATACGCCACCGTTAGCTGATCTTTAGCTTGGCTAAAATGAGCATCTCCTTCGGGGCGAAATAACAGCACCTGTGGTATGTGCACAACCTCATGCTTAACGCCACTGAGATAATACTCGCACAGCCAAATACTCACTGTATTTAAATTAAGAAAATGCGCTTTAGCTGTTAGATCAGCCAAACTTTTAACATATAAGCCCGAGCTTATATAGCCATTAGTTAACTGTAAATCGGGGTTCCAATCAGGTTTGAAATCTGGAAACTGCCTTTTATTATCATCAGTAATTGTATCGGTATCAACGTAGGCTAACTGAGTATCATCTTGTAACGTAGTTGCTAATACATAGCCCAAATGGCGATGTAAAACATCACCTTCATACACTATAAAACACGCTTTAGCCGCTAATAAAGGCTTTACATGCTCATCATTAAAATGAGTAATAACATTAAAATCACGTCTCGCATGCTCTCTTAAAAAAGTAATCACTCTTTCTTTGCAGCGTGCATCGCACCATATTATAAGCTCATCAAAAGCAGTGTATTGTTCGTTAACACTTTTTAAAGTGGCCAGTAACTTAGCGGAAGTAAAATCAACAACGAAAATTAGCAGCACACAGTTAAAAGCCTTAACATCGGGCTGCCCCGCCATTAACCTAGCTAACTGTAAACCATGCTCATTTTGATAGTCTTGATAAGAGCGCTCAAGCTCTTCAATTGTTTGTAACTGATAAAGCAAACCACTTTTATGTAAGTTACTACTGTATGCAGCAACCAACTTAGGGTTTTGTTTTAACTTATTAAGCAGTAACTCTGGCATAAAACCAATTAATGCTTTAATTATTTTATAAGTATTTTTCTTATTATTTGCACTTATAACTCATTATTTGTTATGTGTTGCATTATCGATCTTACGTTCATAATAGTTAATTTTATTATTAATTAGTGGCCCGTTTGGTCTTAATTTTTGAGCTCTCTTCATAAACACATAAGCTAAACCAATATCATGGTTTTTTTCTGCTAAAAAGGCTAACTCTCTTAAAATATCAACATCACTTACATCGCTACCTAATCTTAATTTGGCTCTTAGGCGATCGATATCATCAGACGATGATAACGTAAATGGTAACTCAGCAGAATAAGCCGGCTTACCCAAAAGGCGTTTAACAAAATTTAAAATTTTAACTTTGAACATAGAACGGTCTGAAACCTCAGATAATTTATACTTTTTAATAAAAGCCTGTCCATACTTGTTTGTAAAGCAAGAGCGATAACTCGACAGGTAAAGCGCGTAGCATATAGATTTATATAAATCAGGGTTTTGTTGATTTATATAATCAGCAACCTTTATAAAATCATCTAATTCTAAACACTGATTTTTAAAATCTTTTTGCTTTGTATCCTGTACTTCCTCTAAAAGCTGCTCACAACCAAAAATACTACATTTATTGGTTAATTCTTTTAAAAAATCGGTAGCCTGAAGTTTATATAAATCAAAAGTTTGTGGATTGATAAGAGAGAAGCCAATAGAAGGCGACCCAAAAGCCTGTAATACTTTATCAGCTTTCAAAGCCACATCTGGGGAGCAAAATTGGTTTAACCACCGCTTAAACTCCAGTGCCTCAAAAGAGTATGAAGGGTTTATATTAACCATAGTACTACTTGGGGGCTGAATGTTTAAAATGCTATAAAAATCATCAACAATAGTCCCACCATAAAATGCACTTTTACTGTAAGAACGTAAAATAAACCTATCAGAACCCAACTCATCAACCAATTTTTTAAGTTTAGTTAAATAAAACATAGGTAATTTAGCGGGCTTTTTAATAGGGTCTACTTTATGATGGCGCTTAACCGATTGATTGTATAAAGACTCAAAGCTATCGAGCGGGTTACGAATATAAGCAATAAACTGAGCATCAGGAAAAAGAGTAACTACTTCACCGATTTTTTCAAAAAAAACTCAGAGCTTAATAACAATGTATGCAAACCACGCTTTTTACACTCAGCCAAAAGGGCCACTACCTTAGCACTTCTCACTACACGACCACTTGACGTGTTCTCATAAATACTATTTAAATTTCCTGAGCTAATTCCATTTATATCAGTGGTATGCTTTGGGTAATAAATGCCATTTTCAGCTAACCGTTTTGAGTCTCGTTGTAATGAAAACTGTATTGCTGACGTACCTGTTTTAGGAGGTCCTATATGTATAATTACTTTAATTGTCATCAATAAATTCCAAGTAGTAACTTAGCTGTGCTTTCAATTACCACTTAATTATGTACTAACTTGTTTTGTATAAAGCCTGCAACTCTTTAAGTATTGCTTAGCCACTTAACAAAAAATTATGCAAATATAAATTAATGCATTTAAATTAATTAATAATTTGTGCTTCATACTGAGATACTTTATGAGAAATTAGGTTACCACCAGGTCGAAACCTAGATGCTATTCTCATAAGTTCTAAGGATACGTTAAGGTCAACACCCTCAAAGGATATTGCAATATCTCTAAATTTATTTATCAAAGGCTCATCGATTATATTTAGATAATCAATACTCTTGATTCTTTTATGGAATGAGGAAAAAATCGAAGTCCCTTTAAGAACTTTATAATAAGTATCCACATCCTTTAATAACTCCTCATCAGTTATATCAAGAATTTCTAAAGCACTAATTTTTACGTCTTCACGTATTTTATTTAGCATACCAGCTAAATTACAATACTTTATAAACTCATCCAAACTATCATGATAGCTTTTTAGGTGTGATTCAGGAACATCAAGATATGATAATTTAGCCTTTTTAGTTATGCCATCTCTGTTTTTCTTAACCCTCGAAGTCGATTCAGGGTTTTGCCTTAGTAATAATGCTAAATATTCACACTCAGAACGAACCATTCGGTGAAGTATGTAAGCATTTTGATTAATGTTAAAGCTTGGTGCAGCTAATTCTCTATACTTACCTTTTTCAAAGGTATCTCCACTAGCATCTATATGAGAGGCATTATAGTTAGATTTGAGCAAAGGAACATGTAATGTAAACTTCCTCATATTTTCATAAGTACACCGGGTTATGATAGTTTTTACTTGGGGAGTAACATAATGACCCTTGTTAACAAAAGGAGCTGAAAACTCCTCTTCATCAACCTCCTGACAAGCCCAGTGAATTGACAATTTACTAGCAAAATCAAAAGAGTTAACAAACTGTTTTATATCCTTTTTAAAGCAAGTAGGATAAAAAAATTCATCAGCATCCACACTTAAACAGTGAGTAATACTTGGGTCTTTAAATGCCTCATTTGCTAAAAAACTAAAAGATAGCCGTTGCATATTTGGGTTTATCCCTGTTTTATCAGCGTCTTTATCTATCCAGTCAGTAATAAAGTATTCTACATTGTCATATTTTGAACATATTAGATCCAAAACCTCTATAGTTTTGTCTGTAGTACGATTTATAGCTAAATAAATTTTTTTAAAACCGAAATACTGATAATGGTGTACCCACTCATGAATATAGGCCGATTCATCTTTTATAACAGCAATAACAGCAACATCTTTGCATATAGTAGCGTCTTGTTGCGTATTTTTAAAAAGTGATGAGACTTTTTTTAAACTCATAATGGCTCACTTATCTAATATTACTTTAATTATAGTTTTTATAGCGTGATTAGCTAAATCCTCATTCCACTCATCAGAAGCTTTCTCGTTATAAAAGTCAAAAGACTCTGAAAATATACTTTCATTTTCACTACTTATTTTAAACCGTTGGTTAAGCGCAACATTAGAGGCTCTAAAATTAGAATAAAAATCGATAGCCGTACTGCGCGCAGGCCGCATCACGTATGAGTCACCTAGTTCATTAATTATTTTTTGAAAAATAGCATCATTGCGCTTAACGCCCGTAGAGCGCAAAATGTGAGCGACTTTTACATGTAATATACCCAAACTTACATTAGCGTCATTCACATTTATATCGTTTTGAGAAAATGGAACTTTTAAAAAATCAAGAAAATCACTCACTACACAATTATTTTTTAGCTCTAGCCTATCAAATACCTTAAAGGTAATATTTTCATCACCAAAAACATCTCCCCACATGGCAAAATGATCATAGTAATTTAAATACGAATTAGCATTTTTGTCTAAACTAGGAAATGCTTTATTATCGCCTTTAAAATAATGCCCTTCTGCTTCCCAGCTTTTAGCTCTTTGCTGATAGTGCGACAAAGCTTGTCGGTCTTGTCGCCTAATATAAATAAGGATTTTTATAGAAGAAAAGTGCGCGCCTAAAGAGACTTTAAACTGCTCTAATTGCTCTTTATCATGTATCCATGAAAAACATTCTGAGGACATTACAACACGTTTACCGGTGCACTTTTTTAAATTTATAGCCAGCTGCTCTTTTATAAAAACAGACCCATGCTTAATTTTTGAATGATCAAAATAATAAGTTTGGTTTACTTGAACTGCACTTTTACCATTTTCAATAAAAAATGGAGTCACACTATTCTTTTTTAAAAAGCGCTGATTATTGTACATCCAGCTTTGAACTGTCGATGTACCGGTTTTGTGCGCCCCAATATGTAACGTTAACTCTCGCATTGCTTGGTCTCCGGCAACGATAAATTATATTCGTAAAAATTAAATACTATAAAACAGTCGCTAAGCATTTATCTAAATTATTAATAGAGACTTTCCATTCAATGGAGTTATTTTTTTGAAATATATTATTAGTTGAAGTGTTGTAGCCATATGTTTTATGCCCACATATTAAATCTGTATTAACTTGATGGTTAATACCAGGGTTTATTTTCATAATCGGTAAACAAGTAATGCCTAAAGTTTTTGCAGGGTTGGGTATAAAAAAGGAATTTTGCAAACCAGAGCCAGGACTACCAGCAATAAAATTGGTGGTTGAAAGTGCCTTCTGCATATCAATTTGAGAAAGATCCTCGGGCACTATAATTTCAAACCCTATTGAGCGAAAGTAAGACTCAACTTCATCCTCATTCAGTAGTATTCGGCCTTGTATCGGCGCTTTTACCGCTCGTCGACTCAAGTAAACTCGCTTGTTACTAACAATGCTATTTTTATTCTCGTAACCTGCCATCATTTTATTCAAATGTAACCAAACTAAACGAGCTTCATCAGTTAGGTAGCAGTTGCCATCACTAATAGAAATACCTGACTCAGGAACAATTATATGCTCAAACGTTGTTGGCTTTTTAATAAAAACAATATTGTCGCGGTTTATACCTAACACGGCTAAATACTGCATCATATTAGAATTCAAAAAAGCATTTTTTTGCTGCTCATTAAAATTTTCAAATACGTGGTATACAAATTTAGTATTTTTATTTACTAAGCTAGGCTTTTTTAATGCAAGCCAAAAACGCGTGACTCCCTCCTGAATAAAATGCCCATAATGAGGGTTTAGCATGCCCATGTAGTAATAGTTACCTTTCATATGCTCACTAGGAAAAACGGCCTTGAAAGGATAAACAGGCAACTCAGAATGGTCTTTGTAGCCTTTTAATACTGGTTTGTAATGGTCAGCTATTAAAATTGGGTTTAAATGCTTGTCATAAGCCCAGTGTTCAAAAAAATAGCTTTTAGGAATATGATGTGTTTCTTTGTAGGGTAAAAAAAGTGGATTCTCTTCAATACAGTAAGTTGGAGAAAATTTAGTAAACTGCGAGTTATATAAACGCGTTTCAGAGATATCACTTCCGCATATAAAGTTAATATGATTTTTCAGCGCTAAGCTATAATCTAACCGTGTGCTTATACGTTTTTTTACAGGATCCCAATAATCGTTTTTCATAGGTTTAGATCCACGTATACCTTGCTGTAAGGCGCTCTTTATCGTGTTTAAAAGCATTTCGTACCACTTTAGTTTCTATGCGTTGTTTTACGTTTTTAGCATGCTGCTCTTTGTAGTCTAAAGAATTTAGGTACTTTATAAGCTCTTCTCGCTGCTGTTTATTGCTACTTACACGGTCAAAGTGTCGCAGCATAGGCGCAATTTCTAGCCGAATGGATTCATTAACCTTATTCTGTAGGCTAATGCTAGCGTCAATGTTAAGACCAATAACTTTAAAAAATAGACTTACAAAATTTTGCTTATCTTTATCGTAATCCATCAAAAATACATTTTCATCGCCTATGTGCTTAGCCCAATTATCAACTAATAATGGCATTCTTATTTGGGCTAACTCTCTTTCGTAAAACTTAAACATATCTTCGTTGTCAGGAATACCCCAATTGGCTTTAACGGCTTGTAAAAAAGCAGAAATTAAGTAATCAGTGTAATTTCTCACCGCAACTATAACTTTTACTTCAATACCTTCGCTTTTTGCCTCATTAAGCATATTTGCAATATGCTGCGGGTTATCCCTAATTAAAAATTCACTAGATACAACCGTACTACTGTCTCTGTTTTTAGCAAAACTTAAAAGCGATTTCCAATTTTGTTGGTAATTCTCAAGCGAAAAACCAGGGTGGTTAGAAGCAAAGTAGTTGCTCGCGCCACCAAATAAACCAAATGGCGAAAAACATGCTTGTAAATTGTTATCAGTAGAAAGTTTAAAGCCAATATTTTGAATTGCACTCGTTGCTGTTTTCCCTATACCAGGGTGAAAAATTATTGTTTTGGGTTGATTTAAATTTATATTCATATTGTTGTCTATTCACCTAAAAACGGGAAGCGCCCAAAGCTACTTATCAGTGGTCCCCATTTTAAAATATGTTGTTCGTTTAATTCATTGCCACCACTAAATGGATTATCCCATCCCGCAGCATGCCATTTATCTAATGGATTAAGAATATGCAAATTTTGCAAACCAAAGTCACCTGGTATTTGTGCATCAGCAACCGCATTGTCGCCTACATGTATAAAACGTTGACCTTCAGGCAGGCTCTGTTTTATATGCTGCCAAAGTGTGCCATTATCTTTGCGTTTACCGAGTTCGCTCGATACTAACAACTCAAAGCCAACACTCACACCAACCTTAGCCAGCATAAGCGCCACTTGTTCGTGGGTGTAATACGTATCAGAGGCAACGGTAACCTGTTTCCCACCCAAAATAAGTTCATTGAATAAATCAACCATTTCATCTTTAGGTAAAATCATCTCTAAATCGTAGGCAAATTCTTGCTCAGCATAATTTTTTGCTTGCTCACTCGTCCAGTTATAACTATTAGCTAAGTGCTCATACGTTTCAAAAATAGTAACATCACCTACAAAGCTTTTTTGCTGCCTGACTTCAAATTCAGCATTATTTCGAGTTTTAACAAATTCATGGGCATTACTTACTTTTCCACCTTCAACCAACGATTTACCTAATAATAACTTAGCATAATCTGGGGCATGGTATTTACGCCTTACCAGTGTATCAAACACATCAAAACTTATGTGCTCAAACGCACCAAGTTGATGGCGTAAATTCTCTTGATTATTAACGTACTGCGCTAAAATAAAACTGTCGTCAAATGTTAACTGGCCAGATTTTGGGTAATAAAACAGTTGTTTATACCCATTTTTTTCAGCAAGCAGGCCAAGCATTCGCTCAAGTGCATGCAATTCAGAGCCATCGTTAGGTAGAGGCTCCGCGGGGAAGTCTTCGTACTTATACTCTTTGTTTAAAAGTTGCTTTAATGCATTAGGCCTTGCCCAAAACATACCACCAGCGGGGTAAGCTAAAAAGTCTTCACTTAGCTCTATATTCCATTCTTTAGCCAGCTTTTGCGCATGAGGCTTATTTTTAAGCCAGTGATTAACCCAATCAGGCATCATCCAAAACGAGGTCGGATAATATATTCCACTTTTAGGGTTATCGTTAAAGTGATTAAGCACTTGCTTAATAACGTGCTGATCTTTTAATAAATACTCACCTAAGTAATCTGCCCACTGGGTTTGCGCGCGCCCTGAGTACAGTGACTTTTTAGAGTGCATATGGCAAAACAAATCATAACTTTGTAGCTCGCTTGCAAACTCAACAAGCATAGGGCCAAAATTACGACCATGGTTAGGTACCACTTTTACCGTCACGTTATTTACTTTTGCACAAGCTTCGAAATCGTTTGTTGCTTTTTTAGCAAGCTCATCACTGGCAACACTTACAAACACATCAACCGGTTGCGGAAATTTAGCTAATGCATCACAGTAATAATCGATAAACTCGCCATAAAAAACGTGAAAACACATCGCTATTTTTTGTGGTGTTGGCTCGCCATCAGCTGTACTTTCTATCGCTTTTGGGGACCACTTTTGATTAGCCGCAAGTGATAAACGACCTTCATGCTGGCCATGATTTAAGTAATGCACTAATGCATGCACGCCCTGTAAATAAATGTCAGTATTACATTTATAATACAGCTCAGTATCAAAATTTGGGCTTGGGTTAACGCAGCTAAATTTACCCTTATGCAGGTAATCTTCAAACGCTTCAAGTTCACAGCTAAACGTACGGCACTGCTGTGCGCTATACCACGCGTAATCAAACAAACCGTTTTGCTTAGCATTAGTTAATAAAAACAATGCATCTGTTGCACTATAACTTTTTTTATTCGTTATTTAATTTTACATACTCACGCTGCTGTAGCTTTGCATCAACCTGTTGGGCTAACTTAAAGAGTTGCGGTTGGTTTTTAACAAAGTTAAACACACCTGGCATTGTTTTTTTTATAAGTTGTTTATTAATCATTATGCTAAACCAAAAAATTGTAGGGCATTAACAGTCCCATTACCGGTAACGTCATCGTCAATATCAAAAATATGCTTAGTACTTCTAGGAATCATATTCGGCTTACTTAAATAATTATTGAGCAACAGTTCAAGCTCATCACTATTAAACTCTATTTGATGTTTACCTGCATGATGACAGTATTCAAGTGCTCCAGACATTACTTGCTCTAGCTCATAAAAATAGCGTTGCGAGGTTACTTTTCGTCCGTAGTAAAAATCAAATTTATTTTTATCAAATGTATTAAATCTAATACCTCTAAACTGCCCGAAAGGTGCTGTTAACAAAGACTCCAAAAACATAGAACGGTCCAATGGCAGGTATCCCTCGCCTAACTTCACGCCTTCCTTTAGATAGCCTTTCATTGTTGCTGTGTTATCGGCTATGCGATGCTCTCCAGGTTTGGAAGATATAAGGTAATGACCAACCGTATCTTTATTCAATAAAATAGTGAGTAATGACTGAATAGTACCTGAGTAACCAAGATCAACTAAATGAAGTGTACTTTGAGAAGTAACACCTAGCGATGTTAAATAAGCTAAATAAGGTTTTTTAATAGAAGAAATAACATTTTCTAATAACTCTTGGTGTTGAGTTAAAACAGCTATTATTTTTTTTCTGTCGTGAGGTAAATATACCAGCTCTTGAGTGATATCATCGCTAAAAACTTGCTGTATTTCTGTATTTGAAAGTAAAAAACGCGTGCGCATTAAATCAAAAAAAGAGCCTGTAAAGTCTCCTTTTAATGAATACTCGTAACTTCTACTATCACTTAACAATAATTTAAATAAAAATGCGCGAGATGCTAATAAATAATAACTATTACCTTGTTTATTACTACCAGATAAATATTGCTGGTAGGCTCTTTCTAACCAATAGCCCTCTCGGGCAAGAAAAAAAGAGTGGTATTTTCAGGAATATTTTGTACCAAGTTATGAGAAAAAAAACTCAGTGTAGGGCCCATAAACGACGTTCCAAAAGACGAAAAACGAGTTTGAGAAACTTCTGGGTCTGCAATGTTGTCCATTTTAATTAATACCATGATAGTTAAACTAAATATATTCACCGGAATTCAATAACAACTTTATTTGCAGTCGCTTTTCATCCTTGAGTTGAAGAAGCTAGTTTATGTTGTGGGCTATAAATAGTAAACCCACAACTTAAGCTAGCTTATGATTTATTTGCACCCTTTTTTTGAAATAGTGCATATATGATTTTCATAAAATCAAAATGAGTTAAATTTGCACCGCTCTCTAATAATTTGAAGGGGATTTTTTTAGGTTCATCAATAAATAATTTTTCTTTATGAGGGAAATATTTTTGGCATAATGCTTTATTTGATGCTTCGTAAAAAGCAACCACTTCATCATGCTGCTTTTCGGTCATTAATCGAGTATGCTCTGGAGCAAGTTCGCTATCAATTAACGCCCGAGCATAACTAAAAAAATCAAGCCGCTCTTGGCCAACAATATGCTTCATTCTGGCATTTGCAATTCGCGCAAACTCCAGCATTGGATTGCTCCACCTCTCATTAAGATTTCCTTGAGAAAAGTCGAGCCCAGATACGTCATCAATATTTAGATAATGTAACATGTTAAGCCTGATATCATCGCCAATCGAAGATTTTTCATAAGGAATAATCTTAATCGCATGCTCACCAAAAAAATTTGCCCATAACGCTATTAGTTGCGTGTAGTCATAGCGCATATTTTGAGCTTGATATTGCTCCATCACCTTATTAAAAACCTTCGGACTCCCCGCTTTAATCTCTGTAGAATATGATGACTCTATATAATCTGCTTGTGGTCTTATATAAATTAAAATTTCAGGTGATATATTAAGCTTTTTAAAAAAGCGACTCATGTAGTCCAACGCATTCTCTCTCAAGCGAGAGCTAAAATGCTCTGCACTTAAAACAATCGTCTTGTTAGAGTGCTCATTAATACATTCTTCCAATTTATTCCATAAAAAATCGACAGGTTGAGTCACTGGGCCTAAAAACTCCATGTGACGTCCACCATTATCAAGAGGGTGTATCGAATTAACCAAATCAAAATGAGCGTCTTTTCTAGGACCTAAGTTAGGATAAAGTATTCCCTTTAACAATAAAGCTTGACGATTTTGAGACATGAAATGCTGGATACTTGTAGTACCTGTTTTCTCAGTTCCTATGTGTAAAACCACTTTACCCATTATTTGCTTCTCGACGTTTGGTCTGTAAAATAATATTTAGAATCATAACTATAGTTCTGCAATTTCATCTCTTTATCACAAATTTGTTTAAGCTCAGTCAATTGAGTCTCCGTCCAATTAAAATCGTCTAACGACTTAGCTTTTGATGAATGGGTAGTCGTCTGCTCAGGCCTATCTGCAGACGCTAATTGAGCAAAAAGACGCTTTTTCTCGCCCTCCGCCAATGATAAAAAGTTACGAACGGTCTCTACAACTTGCTCAGGGGTATTAGCCATATCAAACTGATCTATTTCAATATACCAATCATTTCGCTTTAAAAGCTGATTAATGACTTGGCGAGTTTGTCGCCATGCTGCAAACGATTGCTTCCACTGTTTTACATGCTGTAAAAAATTAACTTTAGGGAATTTAATAATTCGAGACTGAATATTTTCCATTGCCCTTCTTTTGCAAAAAATAACTTTGGCATTAGGCCAAGCCATTAATGCAAAAGGCAAACTTTGCAGCATTGGTATTCCTGGCGTTTTATCTAAATGTATACTGTTACCGTAATACAGCTTATATATTCTTCTGAGCATATTTAAATGCTCAGCAAGCAATACTGTTTTAGGCACAGCGTTTACCAGGTTACCATTAATACCTGCTGTAATTGACTGCTCAAAAAACACATCTGTGCTTTGTAAAGCTTTAGATATTCCCTCTATTACATGAGATTCACCATGCGCATGAGCCTTTAATGCTTTACGGCATGCCTTACCTAATGCAGAGGTACCTGAACGAGGAGAGCCTACAATAAATAAAACTTTATCAGGCAGCTCTATTGGCTGTATAAAACCACGAAATAACAAAGTCTCTTTTGAGTTATTACTTATATGCACACTAAAGTGATAATCTGTAGTTAGGTTTTTTTTAATTAACTCAATATCAAATCTAAATACGCTTTTATTAGCAGCTAAACCTAACTCATCACGTAATTTAGGCGCTATGGTGGATAATATTTCCACCTCGTCCTCAAGCTCACCGCGTAAATTTCTGACGACCAAAGTATCAAAAACATCATTAACAACCAGACGCCCACCAAAGGCTAAATCTGCATGCTCTAAAACACCAATTTTAGAACCTCTTATGTGACCAATTTCTGGGTTGCATTCTTCAATATAATAACTGTACATATATTAGCTAATAATCTTGTTTATTTTTATATAGCTCTCAGAAATAGATAAAGGTGCGGTTATATTTTTAGCTAAAGCGCTTCCTAACTCTGGCTCATTTAGCACTTTTTGCAATGCATCGGCTAATGAAACCGGGCTACCAGCCCTAAAATGCAAACCTGTTTTGTTATGCTCTATTTTTTCAGCCATACCACCAATATCGCTAACAATTACTGGTTTTTGATGGTTCAGAGCCTCTTGTATCACCATAGGTGAATTTTCCCACCAAATCGATGGCACAACGACCCAGTTAGCCGCCCCTAAAATACCGGCAAGCTCAGATGGCTCGTAAGAACCATGCATCCTTACAACACTTTTTAATCTTTTTAGTTGAGCATATACTTTTGTTTGGAAGTCACTCGGTTGCGAATCAAAATTTGCACCGTGTATATCAATACAGAGCTGCTGCCTTAATTCTTTAGGTATCAATAGCAATGCATCGAGTAGCACATCAACCCCTTTGAACAGGTTAATTTGCCCTATATATACAATACTTATTTTACCGTTGTTGTTTAACTTTACATTTGGAGCGACATTTTCTAACTGCCCATTTTCAACAACATGTATAACTTCAGGAGAAATTCCCCAATCAATATAACGCTGCCTTAAAAAAGCTGATGGAGCAATAAATGTGTCAACCATATCAAAACAACTCATAATATATTCTTTTCGCAAAAAGAAATCACCTGGGGACTTTTCTGGAAAACAACTATTACACTCACGCGTACCTGACTCAAAACAAAGCTTATTTTGCCCACCAGTTTTAATCATTAAACCTGAGTTATTACAAATTGCGTAATACTCATGCAAAGTAAGTACTAACTTTGAATTTGGTAATTTCTGTTTAATGATTTTCATCATTTCAACACCAAGTAAAAAGTAGTGATGACAGTAAATTATATCGGGCGCTACTTGCTCTAATAAATCAGCAAAATCGCCCCACAAGTGGCGAGTTTTAATATTAGAAAACAAAAAGAAATCATCATGCGTAGTGTGAAATAAAATTTCACGCTTGTTTTTTATACTAGAAAAAGCAGCTCCACCATGAGGGGTTACAGAGGTTCGCGCTAAAAAGTAAGCATCATCACCTTGTTTTAAACACTCTTTGTAAAACTGGTAAGCTGCTTGCTCACCTCCCCCTTTGTTAAACTCTGGGTGACCGTGAGCAATTATGAGTACTTTTTTAGACATTTTGTTGTTTAACCTCTTCAATTGCATCACCCCATTTATCTTTTTGATATAAACTATTGAGGAGAGTTAACTTATATTTCCAATCGCCACTATCAACGAGATTCTGAGAAAGCCTTTCCAAATGATACAACGACTCTTTTGTATCAATATATATTTTCTTATTATGTTTATATGCCTTTAGGCATAAATCTGAATCTTCAAAATCACCCAAAATATAGCGAGTATCAAACCCCCCAACACTAATAAAAAATTCTTTTTCCATTAACATACATGCGCCAGTAACTAGCTCTGTTAATTCAGTTTCTTTTTTCTTTATCAAATGCGAAGGCATGCCTTTATGAGGATGATAATTCATCCAAATACCCGGGTAGTAAGCATCATCTTGAAAAACCATGCCTATATGTTGAATCGTGTCATCCTCGTAAACCAACTTAGTCCCTAAAATACCTGGAGAGTCTAAGGATTCGAACTTGTTTACTAATCGACTTAGCCAGCCTGAGCTGCTCGGCATTACATCCGAATTGAGTGCAAGTATATACTGACCAGAAGCAATGCTTGCCCCCAGATTATTTGCACCTGCAAACCCTAAATTTTTACCTGCATATATCGTTTTAAATGGATGGTTAAAGGTATTAAACACGCCATGGCACGTAATATTAAATTCTCGTTCAATACGCGGGTCATCCAATACATAAATAACCTCATGATTTTGCATATCAGTATCATTCGAAAACGCTAATAATTGGTGCTGTAAAAAATCATAACGCCCGTATATAGGAATAATTACAGATACAAGGGGCTGCATATTAACATCACCAAACATACCGACTTCTGGCAACAAATTATCCATAATGGATTCCGCTTGCCAAATATCAGCTAAATGTCTCAATATGGCAGGCTGACCATTATCAAAAAACCTAGCTTTATGTACGTTAACAAATGATAAGTAATCTTTTAGTATTTTTGTTTTTGATAACTGACTACTGCCACTGCTGTCAACATCTGAAGTCATAATGCGATTTTCAGAGGTTTTTATAATTAACTTTTCTGGTAAAAAGTCAGTTGGTAATCTACACGCACAAACCATACCTGCATTATAATTATCGGCTAAGCCGAATTTGGTATTTATATCTGTACGTAAGTAACGAAAACATTCCGTAACCTGATAACCTTTACCCTCTTCATCTTCAACTATAATATCGCTCATAGCCCCATCAGTTAAGGCCCAGCCATTAAAGTAAAGTAAATTTGAATCAGTAATAATACATAAGTCGAAGTAATGACTAATTGATGTGGGATCTGTTGGTTTATCGCTGGTATCAAGGGTATTATTAAACCCTTCTTGTACTTGGCGCAAAAAAGATGCTTTTTTAGTGCCAAGAGCGGCTAAAATAACATCTGGAGAATCTATAATTACAGGCTCTAATGAAGAAGCGACAATCTCTTTATTATCAATTTTAAACACTAATTTAGTAAAATCTGATTCACTGCGTTCTATTACTAAAGTAAACCCATAAGCATTTACAGCATCTGATAAATTAAGTGCCGTAATTAAATCATCTCTTTCAAAAAAATCATAAAACACGCTAATCGGTGTATTATTTTCATTTTCAATAGCAACAGAGATAACAGGCTTATTGGCTGCACTTACAAGCCAACCTGACATATACCAAGCACCATCTAAATATGATGCATAGTCAATATGCATAGTTTTATAATTATTATCTAACGCATTGGACACAAAAAATTCCTTTCCTTATAAACCTAATCAGGCTGTAACATTTACACTTTATCAAATTAAGTATTTGAAAACATAATATTAAAAATTTAATTTTCTTAAACAGCGCCTTAAATGAGGAATATCAAAACGAGTAACTAATTTCCGCTCATTTACAACCTGACCTAAAAATGGGATACATATAGACTCTATATTATTGAGTTCATTGCACATAACTTGGTTTGGTTTTATACGTTTAGGCTCTCTAACACCACATATATTTATAACTTTAGTTCCATGTTTCATAAATAGACAATTATGCAATGCAGAACCTTCAAGCCCAGCAATAACACTAGCATTAGCTAAAAGTAACAATTGCATATCTATTGTTAAATCTTCCATGTAAATAACCTTAAAACCATACTCAGTGAATACATCTTCTATTTTATGTTCGTTTACAACCTTACGCTTTCTTTTTTGTAATTTTGAACGAGATAAATAAAGCCTCATATTATTGGCTTTTAACTCTGAAATATCCTGCTGTAAACGCTCAAAAATATTAATATAATGCGGGTGTACTTTATTTAAAATATAGCACTGAGCATTAGGGACTGTTAACTCATCTACAAGTGTATCTTCTTTTAAAATTATTACCTTATCTAAATTTAAGCCTAGTTTTTTAAAACAAAATGAGGCGAAGCTGGTCAGTTCATCACTTTTTCTAGGAAGAACAAAATTATTAAATATAAATCCATCGTAGTTAGTAGGATCTTTTACTGCCCAGATTCTGGATAGTGTTTCTAATAAAAAATGACCATAATGCTCTGTATAAAAACCTAAATAGATATAGTATCCTTTTAATTTTTTTACGTTTTTGTAGGCTGAATCCGCGATTAAACCTTTATCTATCTGAGTAAAATGCTCTTGGGCTGAATAATCACAATCCTGTCTTAAAGCTTCACTTATAAGCTTTCCAGATTGGTCATATACCCCAGCTTTAAACTGTTTTTTATCTCGATTGACTTGCGTGGCACAAATATACGCATCATTATACTTTTTTATAGATAAGGTATAATTTTTCACTTTCATCTTAATCCGACCCCAACAAACCACGTGGTTAAATACATACCAAATTACTACTCAAAACTTAAAAATACAGCATCTTTCGCATTAATAGTTAAATTTTTAGCTTTTAGACCCCGCTTTTTCAAGGTTGACTGTATTGAAGAAAACTTACTTGTGCTTACTTTCACCTGTTTTCTGGACGGATTAGCGATCACTACGCCATTTTCAAAAATACGATAAGGTATCTCAACACCGTATTGTATTCTCAAATTAGTTAATTGGACCAAATCAGCATCAGATGCCAAGGTTAATGAGTTTTGTCCCTTTTTAAGATTTTTAAAGTAAAAACGACTATTAAAAGGAGCTGCATCAGACCAGGTCATATTTTTTTGTTCACCGTCTCCAATAGGGGTAATTGTTATATAGCTAACTCGGCCTTTAGCTTTTTGTTTACCCATTGAACTCGAGCTTACTTCAGCGGTAACTGTTATATCACCAGGGTTACTAAGCTTAAATTTTAACGCTATATTTATTTCTTTATCATTGATCTTTTTGAACGTAAATAAATCAGCATTTTCATTAAAATTCATCTCCTTTGATTCAATATCAAATTCAACAATATCATCATGCTCTGGTTTTAAATATTGTATATCAGTCAAAGGCTTTCCAAGCCAAGTAGTATAGTTTTTTTCATCTCCTATAAGCTCTGACCAATTATCAATACCTTTGCCTTTTGGCCTATATGCTGGCGCTATTACAGTGTCAGTAAATAAAGAGCCCGCCATTCGTAATCGGCGTAAATTTTCAGGAGGCGACTGCGCTGCTCCTTGTTTGTTTGGTACTTTGCCAAGTTTGATGTAATTTAAAGAAGGTGAGTAACTTCGTGACTTCCAAAATAGATGACGATTAATCCCCGATGACCACTGCTCCACCTGGGGATCCCAGTGACTTGGCCATGTTTCACTTTCAATCCCATTTAAAACAGAAAATTCACGCTGTTGATTCGCCTCATTACCATCAGCTAAAATCAGCTTATCTTTACCTAATTCACTGCGTAATGAACTTAAAAACAAATGAACACCTTGGCTATATTTTTGCTGGTGATCCACATCTAACTTAGATGCTTTTCCATCATAATTGTAATCTATTGGCGTTTTACGAGACGGGTGTTTTAAACCACGAATATCAGCTAGCACATCAAACTCAACACCATCAAAATTACTTAATGATTTATCGCTGCCAAGATACTCCATAAGATTATGAGTAAGTCTTATAGGCATTCCACCTTGAGGTGTGATGTTAGTAAAATTATATCGCCATAATGCTTGGTCACTACCCGGAGCAATTGCAGGTTGTGATACATGAGCTGCTAAATAGGCTCTTCCCTTGGCATAGGTTTTAATTTTCGTATTAAAAAGGCCTCGATTAACTGTTAATTTATTTTTTCCTGATACGGCTGTGAGTTTTGCTTGTTCAGCATTTTTCCAATCTAAGTTACCTTTTAAATCAACTGGAACAATAGCAATGTCATCAAGTGTTCTAAATACCGAAGCATCTCGAACGGTAATATCCGAATCGTTTTCACTAATTACGTCAGCTGAATATGTACCAACAAAGTAAGTCCAGTCTTCTGGATAAAATGCGGTTAAATCAAAATTAGGATCGCGTGCATTGCCATTAAAGTGCAGTAGCATTAATTTTTCAGGGTTATCTTTTTTATACTGAATAAACTTTTTCTGTGCTTCTTCTGACCGCCTCGGTATCTCTTCATCTAACGCTTTGACAACCATCCCATCTAATTTAGACCAACGCTTAGCCCACTTTTCATAACTAATAGATGTATTAGCCGCGCTATTTTCAACATTACGAAAATAAATTGCTTTAGGGTAATGTTCGTTAAACACGCTTAAATCAGCTAACTCAGAGCAAGCTGATTGACTACTATAAAGTGCAAAGCTTATAACCATAACAAATAAAGTTTTAATAACACTCTCCCAAAGTCAATCAACGAACAAAAAAAAGCCTCAATAAATTGAGGCTTTGTATTTTATAGCATTTTTTAATTTATTGTCTGACTATCAAGTAATGATAAATCTAAACCATGTAAACTTGTTAACACACGGCTTTGCAATGTTTGGCTTATTCCGCTTATTACAACATCCTCAATACCATCATTGTTTGTATCGTAGTGCGCTAATGAAATACCTTCCCACCTACCTGGTAATGTATAACGTCCATACTCAGTTGTTAATCTGCCATCTTTAACAACAACCTGAACCGCTCTATTTGTTTTTGTATAACCTAATAAAGCAAATTCGTTAAACCCGTCGTTGTTTAAATCACCAACTTCGACTACTTGAGTATCTTCCCAAGTACCCGGCCAGCTAAAGTTCGCTATGCGTTGATTAGCTAAACGGCCATCATCTTTACGCATACCAAACTGGCCCTAATCGTTGTTCTGGTCTCATACCATAAGTCCTTTATAATTAACTCCAAAGTACACTTACCGGCTAATAAAAACACTAAAGCATATAAAAGAGTATGAGTTAAATTAACAATTACTGTTTATTCATATACGCCTACTTCGCAATAAAAAAGCCACGGTGTATTACCACCGTGGCTTTTGCTGTTACCTTATTTAAAGCTTATTTAGCGCTTGCTTATTAAAGCTTAGTGAACGGTTGTACTTAGTAATCCTAAGTCATTGCCGCCGAATACAGTTATTATGCGCGTTAATGTGCTTGCATCAACACCGTTAACTATAACGTCTGCTTGCCCGTCACTATTTACATCGTATGAGCTTATGGCTAAATCAGCCCAGTCGCCCTCAAGTGTTAAACGTCCGTACTCACTAAGTGCTTGCCCGTCTTTTATGACTAACTGGTATTTGCCTGAGTTAACATTTATACCTAACAGCGCCACTTCCTGTGTACCGTCGTTGTTTAAATCCCCTAACTCCATTACTTGCTCGTTTGTCCATATTGCTGGCCAGCTGTAATTCGCTATGCGGGTATTAGCTAAACGTCCGTCGTTTACACGTAGTAACAGTTTGCCGCTGCTGTTTTTACCATACAGAGCCACTTCTTTTACATCATCACCCGTTCGGTCACTTAGTAGCAATGGCTGTGCATCAGTTAGGTCGTTTGGCCAGCTAAACGTGCGTATTACGCCACGCTTGTCGTGCCCTTTTTTAACAACCCATTGGTAACGTCCATCGTCTTTACGTTGACCAAATTGACCCCAGTCAATAGTGCCGTCGCCGTCTATGTCGTCCATTTTATATAGGCTTATGTTATTCCACAATTTGTTCCAGTTGTATACGTCTAGCTTGGTGTTGCTATTAGCGCCATCAAACACAAATAGTTGCCCTTTATCTAAGCGCTCATGGCGTCCGTATAACGCAACCTCTGGTACAGCGTCGTTGGTAATATCGCTCATAATCACTATTTGCGCATCTACCCATTGGTTTGGCCATTTAAACGTTTTGTACGTTTGTTTGGTCGCGCCATTTTTTACAAACAACTGTTTAGTGCCGTTTGTCAGGTGAATACCCGTTATGGCGTATTCTTCTACACCGTCGTTCGTTAAGTCCTCTACTAATTGAAAGGCAACCTCACCTAAGGTGTTAGCCCAGTTCCATGTGCCCATGCCTTGACCGGTATAGCCGTTATAAACCGCTAACTGGTAACGCCCTACTGCACTGTTAAAACCAAATAGGCCGATTTCTTTTATGCCGTCGTTATTGCGGTCACCCACTAGCTCTATGCTGGTTGAGTCAAACTCGTCACTGAGCTCAAATGTGGTAAGCGTAGTAAAGTCACGTCCATCTATAATGCTAAATTGCGTATTACCGTTAATAAATGAGTATTTAAGCAGGTCTGAAATATCATCGTTATTTGTGTCGCTAAAAGATAATACAACAGCTGTTGGAGCTGTTTTACTAAGTGGGTCTAATGGATCGCTACCCAAATTAACTTCTTCACTGTCGCTCAGACCATCACCATCAGTATCTGATTCGTAAATATTAGTACCCAATAAAACCTCTTCTAAATTAGTTAGGCCATCATTGTCGCTATCTAATATTGCATCATCGGGGTTGAAAGGATCTAACGCTAGTTCAACTTCTTTCGCATTAGTAATGCCGTCGTTATCATAGTCGGCACTTTCGGTCCCTAAGTCACAAGAAGCAGGCTCCCACACAGCAAAGAACACCAAGGCATAGTCAACTTGCCAACATGCAATGCTGTTATTGTTGTACACATACAAATATTCTAGGTTGTCTTTTAAATTAAAAACGGGCGCAATATCACTCACATTGTTATATTCCAACGATATAATAAATAATGATGTAAGCGTTTCCAGTGCTGAAATAGTAGTAATGTTATTTGAATACGCCCAAAAATATTTCAAACCCTCTGCAGCACTTATAACTGAAATATCACTAATGTTATTTGAACCTATATTTAAATATACCAGCGAGGTAAGAGCTGAAAGAGCCGTAATATCGTCAATATCATTGTCGTTAATATATAGGCTAGTCAAGTTTGGCATATTCATTGTGAAGGGAATCGTACTTATTTGGTTATGATTAAGATGTAACTCATAAAGAGAAACGAGCCCTTCTAAAGATTCAATATTTTGAACAGCGTTATATGACAAATCCAAAATATTTAAAGAAACCAAATTGGTTAAAGCCGATACATCTGTAATATTATTGCTAGACGCTCTAAAAGTGTGTAACGAACTTAAACTTGCTAAAGAAGCAATATCATCAACCTGGTTGTCACGCAGATCCAACTCCCTCAATGAAGTTAATGCTGAAATTTGATTTATATCAGAAATATCATTTTCGCTTGCATACAATTCATTTAAATTAACTAAACTTGTTAAGCCAGATAAATCGCTTATGCTGTTTGAGCTAATATCAAGAGATTTTAGGTTTACGAGTCCCTCTAAACCAGAAATATCTACAATGTTATTACTATACAATGCTAATTGTTCAATCCCCGAAAAAGCATTTAAACCTTCAATAGAACTCACACCTTCGGCACCACAAAATAAACTTTTAAGCTCACCAGCATACGTAAAGCCGTCATTGCGATTAATAATGCACTGTTTTAAATTTACATCACTCACCTGACTTAGCGCGTCGTCAAATAAAGTTAGGTCACGAGTTGAATCGTAAAAATGCTCTATTTCAGTGCGCACTGCGTTTAGTGCAAAAACAGCATCTGCACCGCTTTCTTCGTTATTTTTATCAACACCACAAGGTAATCCATTACAGTCTAAATCTGGGCTTGAAAATTTATACACAGTCCCTGCATTAAATACGCCTGGGTACCCCATTACAGTCGTAAATTCATTATCAACCCCATGCCCAAGTGCGAATGGAAAAGTAGCACCAACATTGTTTTGTTTTCTAGAATGTGCCAAGCCCATATTATGCCCAAGCTCATGTGCCATAACATAATCACTGCAATCAATGCTTGTGTGGCTGTACATATAATTTTTATAGCCCGCAACACTGCCTTGCTGACCACCTATCCATGCAATTCCACATGAACTATCACCGCTAATATAAGGCCTAAATAATACAACCATATCAGCCCCTAGCTCAAAGCGTCGTTGAGGAATGTGAGCAAAAGCCTCGTTTTCTTGAAAAGTAAGGTCGTTTAAGGCCACATCTGAAAACACATTATCGGTGTAGTTAACTAAATCTATAGCCACTGCATTTAATTGAATATAAACACCGCTATCAAAGTATATTTGATTAGTTACAGCAATAAGATGATAAATACGAGTTAAAGGGTCCCCCCCATATAACGTATCAACATCCGGGGTGTAGAGTATAAGTATATCAATGTTCACTGTAGATGAATCAGAGGTAGCCGGCTCTTGTACTAGTGCTAGTGACGAATGACTAACCGGTGCTTTCAAACTAAAGTGTGAAGATTCAGCTTCATTGTGCTTTTGTCTTTGTAATTCAATTTGTTTTTTTATGGATTCTTGCTTTAAAAATTCTTCAGTTTCATGCGGAAATAAAAAGTCTTCTTTTTTTGTGTCAATTACGTTATTTAATTCGCTTTCACTTAAAAGGCGTCCTTCTAGCCCACGCCCAGAAACAGTATAAGTCTCGTAAGGTGTTACAACTCTAATGAAAAAATTGTTTGCGCCTATGGTTAAAATTACAGGTGATTTAGCTTTGTAATCCACTAATTCGCCGTACCAAGTGATGCTCTCGTTTTTATTTTTTTGAAACCTAGTAAAGGTCACCTCATAAAAATTATTATCAATTGGTAATAATACGTTATCACCCACTGCTAAATTATTTAATACAGGCTTATTAAGCGAAATTACATCTGCACGGTTTTTTAGTTGCTGTACTTCAGAGTTAACTTTCATCTCAGCGGCAAATGATACCTGACTGTCAGAAGTTAAAGACCAAAGGTTTGCAGCAGCATATGCAGGCGAAAAGTTTATTAAGACTATAAAACACAATAGTGTGGAAATTATTTTATTCATGTTAAGTTCCCTTTAAGTTTTATGTAGCTTACTACAAGGCGTAACTATTTAATAAAGATAGTAGCCAATTAATTAATATTACGCTTGTAACAATTTAAAAAATTATAGGCTCTCAATAAAAAAGCCACGGTGTATTACCACCGTGGCTTTTGCTTTATAGCTTATTTAACGTTTGCTTATTAAAGCTTAGTGAACGCTTGTACTTAGTAATCCTAAGTCGCTGCCGCTATATACAGTTATTGTGCGCGTTAATGTATTTGCATCAACACCGTTAACTATAACGTCTGCTTGCCCGTCGCTATTTACATCGTATGAGCTTATGGTTAAATCAGCCCAGTCGCCCTCAAGTGTTAAACGTCCGTACTCGGTCGCGGCACGCCCGTCTTTTATCACAAGCTGGTATTTACCTGAGTTAACATTAATACCCAACAGTGCCACTTCGTTTGTACCGTCGTTGTTTAAATCCCCTAACTCCATTACTTGCTCGTTTGTCCAAACTGCTGGCCAGCTGTAATTCGCTATGCGGGTATTGGCTAAGCGTCCGTCGTTTACACGTAAGAACAGTTTGCCGCTGCTGTTTTTACCATACAGAGCCACTTCTTTTACATCATCACCCGTTCGGTCACTTAGTAGCAATGGCTGTGCATCAGTTAGGTCGTTTGGCCAGCTAAACGTGCGTATTACGCCACGCTTGTCGTGCCCTTTTTTAACAACCCATTGGTAACGACCGTCGTCTTTACGTTGACCAAATTGACCCCAGTCAATAGTGCCGTCGCCGTCTATGTCGTCCATTTTATATAGGCTTATGTTATTCCACAATTTGTTCCAGTTGTACACGTCTAGCTTGTTGTTGCTATTGGCGCCATCGTAAACAAACAATTGGCCTTTATCTAAGCGCTCATGGCGTCCGTATAACGCAACCTCTGGTACAGCGTCGTTGGTAATATCGCTCATAATCACTATTTGCGCATCTACCCATTGGTTTGGCCATTTAAACGTTTTGTACGTTTGTTTGGTTGCGCCATTTTTTACAAACAACTGTTTAGTGCCGTTAGTTAAGTGAATACCGGTAATGGCGTATTCTTCAACACTATCGTTGGTTAAATCACCCACTACTTCAAACGTTACATCGCCTAACGTATTAGCCCAGTTCCATGTGCCCATGCCTTGACCTGTGTAGCCGTTGTAAACCGCTAATTGGTAACGCCCTACAGCACTATTAAAACCAAATAAGCCAATTTCTTTTACACCATCGTTATTACGGTCACCCAACAGTTGAATACTTGTTGAGTCAAACCCATCACTTAGCTCATACGCAGCTAACTCGGTAAAGTCACGCCCATCAATAATACTAAACAAAGCATTACCATTAATGAGTGAATACTTAAGCCAGTCGGCTGTACCGTCACCATTGGTATCGCTAAACGGCATTACGCTAGCAGGGGCTAAATTAGCATCTGTTGGGTCTAACGGGTCCAGGCCTAACTTAAGTTCATCTTCATCAGATATGCCGTCGTTATCATCATCTAAATCAGCGTTATTACCTATACCATCGTTATCGGTATCAACTGACTCAGTCGCATCAAGCGGGAACGTATCTAAATTATCAGTAACTCCATCGTTATCTGTATCATCTAAAAGTGGGTTAGTTTCAAGTAACATTTCTTCAAGGTTCGTTAAACCGTCACTGTCGAAGTCACTATTGGCATCATTAGGATTCAATGGATCGAAGCCATATAAAAGCTCAAACTCATCGCTCATCCCATCGTTGTCATCATCTTCATCTATGGCATCTGCAATACCATCACCATCAGAGTCAATTAAACTAGCTGGCTGACCATAATATTGAATACCCAGCTCTGTTAACGTAGTTAACTGCTCTAAATCTAATAAAGGAATACCATCAATGTCTACCCACAAGCTACGCCCTGCAAACTCAAATAACGGTGATAAATCAGAAACCTGAGTATAAGCAATATCATACCCCGAATAACTGTCACTTAACTTAAGTAAACTTAAATCAGAAAATGACGTCCCTCTAAGATAGGCATACCGCAATCCTTCAAAGTCACTGATTGGCTCCCAGTTCGTTACTAATGTATTGCTTAGGTCTAAACGATATAGAGGTAGATTATTTATGAGAGTTAAATCACTAAAGTTTGTGTCACTTAATCTTATATCTTCCAACAAAGTAAATTCAGTAATGTTTAACCAATCTGTTACTTGTGAGTTAGATAAGTCCAACCTTCTTAAGTTAGCATCATTAATTAAGCTTAAATCTGTAAAGTTAGTGCCATTCAAATATAAACTTGCTAGCTGAGGTAAAGAGCTCAAAAATGACCAATCATTTGAGTCTGTGCCCCACAAACCAAACCCTCTAAGCTGAGGTAATAAACTTAAACTTGAAAAATCAGAAACGTTAGTATCAAACAAGTAAACATATCTTACTGACTCGCTAAGTAACGATAAATCGGTAAAGTTTCCACCCTGAACCCATAAAGCACCTATTGAAAGGTCATTCAACGCCTGCCAATCCTCAACTATTAAATTATTAAAATCTAAAGATGATAGATTAGGTAAACTCACTAGAGGCTCTAAACTAGAAAGCTGCGAATTATTAATAATCAAATATTCTAGCTTTTCTAAACTAGAAAATAACGCAAGTGTTGTGTCAGTTATATTGAAACCAGAAAAATACCTTAAATTAATGAACGTTTCCAACCCATCCCAATTATTAACTGAAATGCTATTTAGCTGTAAATCCGTCAAAAACTTAAAGTACGTCAGGTCGTTAATGTTTTCAACTACAACATCATCGTTAGACCAACAGTAAAAATAATCGACACTATATACTGACTCTTCAAGTGCATAATCATTTTTAACACACTGTTCAATTACAGCACTTTCAAACTACAATTT
>NZ_BADT01000220.1 GCF_000239855.1 Pseudoalteromonas sp. BSi20652
ATAATTAATTAGCTGTTTATATTCGCCGAAATTTAAATAAGTTACTGTGTCGGATGGCGCTTCGCTTATCCAACCTACGTTTTCAAATAAATATAATGCGGTTTATTGGGAGCGTGGGTATTGGGGGTTCGTTGGGTTTCGCTACGCTCTACCCAAACTTGAAATAAACCAAAGGGGTCAAATCTTGACTTCAAAATAAACCAAAGGGGTCAAATCTTGACTTCATACATCATAATTAATTAGCTGTTTATATTCGCCGAAACTCAAATAAGTTACTGTGTCGGATGGCGCTTCGCTTATCCGACCTACGTTTTCAAATATATAATGCGGGTTTATTGGGTGTGGGTATTGGCCGTGGGTATTGGAGGTTCGTTGGGTTTCGCTGCGCTCTACCCAACCTACGGGTTTGTCTTAAATTTTTACGCAGACAAAAATGGCGTTGCCTGAGCGCTCTGCCCATGGGGTTATTTTGTCGTAGTCATGTTCAAACACGTGGATTTCGAAGTACGGTTTTAAGGCTTCTTTAAGCTCGGTATAACTAAAAGCCACCATTGGGTGCTCGTCGTGCCATACGAGTGTTTTGTCTGCAGTGGTTTTTTCTATGCTGAGTTTTAATAACTGTTTACTGCCGCTGCCACTGTAGTTCCAGCCAGAGCGAAATGTGAAGAAGCTATTTTCGCTTGTTGCTGTGTGTTCTACAAATGAATCGCTGTCGATTTTGTTTTTATCAACCGTGTTAAAACAAAATATTCCACCTACGTTTAATGCGCTGTGTACGCTGGCAAGGCATTCTTTTAACTTATTAATACCGTCGCAGTAATGGATTGAATACAAAAAGCAGGTAATTAAATCTACGTGCTCAGTTACCTTAAATTCACTCATGTTTTGCAACGAAAATTGCGCTTCTGGACAACGAACTTTTGCTTTATCGAGCATTGGCTGGTTTAAATCAAGCCCACTGCTTTGGTAACCATAATCAATAAAGTGGCGTACATGCGGGCCGGTGCCACAGGCTAAATCGAGATGAGTATTTCCGCCATTGCCAAAAATTTGGTGCAGCCTGTGAATAGAATTACTTTGGGCTTGATAATCTATATCTGCGCACATTAAGTCGTAGTAATCAGAAAGGTCGGTGTAGAGTGCATTTGCGGACATATAAGCCTAGTGGTAAGTAGTAGAATATTTTTAAGTCGCGCATAGTAAACTAATTAGCACAATTAACGAAGAAGATATGAGCTTTAAGGTTGTCGGATGGCGCTTTGCTTATCCGACCTACGTATTTAAATATTATAGTGCGTTGTTATAAAACGGTGTGGAATTGGAGATTCGTTGGGTTTCGCTACGCTCTACCCAACCTACGTACTATAACTTTAAGCTGGCTTTAACTAATTCCTAAATACTTATGTACTTGTATTGATAGGCGCCAGTTTTTAGCAATGCAGGTGTCGATTGCTAATTTGGTTGCTGATACTTTTTGGCTAATTGGCTGTAAATAAACAAGCTTTGGGTTAACGCCTGTTTTAGCAAATAACGCTTCTAGCTCTTCTACGTGCTTTTGCATGGCAACGGGGTGTTTAATTTCGTTGGCACGCTTCATAGTACTGGTAAGTACTTCATAACCGCCGCGCATGTTTATTTTAGGCGATACCGTTACCCATGTTTGCTCTGGGGCGAGTATTTCAAACGTGCCGCTGGTTTCTATTTGTGTACTAAAGCCGTGTTCGTGTAATAAGTTACATACTGGATTTAAGTCAAACATGCATGGCTCGCCGCCGGTAATTACTACGTGCTTTGCGGTATAACCACGTGATTGAAACAACGCTAAAATTTGCTCTGCACTGGCGTTAGCCCAATGATCTGAGTCGGCTTTTTTTCTACGGTTTCGTCCAGCGATACTTTATATACATTATCAACATCCCACGTTTGCTTAGTGTCGCACCAAGAGCAGCCTACTGGGCAGCCTTGCAGGCGTAAAAATATTGAGGGTGTGCCAGTAAAGCTAGCTTCACCTTGAATGGTTTCAAACACTTCATTAATTTTGTACAAAAGAGATCTCACTTACTACCTAGCAGCCAAATTGCTACTATTAAAAAACCAAAAAGCGCTGTGCAAAAATTGTTATTTAAGCTGCGGCCGTGTAGTATATCGCGCCCTGATATAAACCTCTATTAAAACTAAGAGCAAAACAGATATGACGCAAAAAGTAGTTGTTATTTATTCCGGCGGTATGGACTCATTTACCGTATTAAATAAAGCCCTGCAACAAGGCCATGATGTATATGCCCTATCATTTGACTATGGTCAGCGTCATGTAAAAGAGCTTAAAGTGGCGGCAAGTGTGTGTGAAAAATTAAACGTGCCGCACAAAATTGTTGATATTTCGGCGATTAACCAACTTATTGGTGGCTCATCACTTACTGATGATATTGATGTACCTGAAGGCCACTACGAAGAAGAAAGCATGAAAAGTACGATTGTACCTAATCGTAATATGATTTTGCTCTCGCTCGCGGTAGGTTACGCGGTATCACTTAAAGCTGGCCAAGTTTATTACGGCGCTCACTCTGGGGATCATGCTATTTACCCTGACTGTCGTCCTGAATTTGTGCAAAAAATGGATGATGTGTGTCGTATTGCAAATTACGATGCGGTAGAAATTTTTAGCCCATACTTAAATAATACTAAAATTGGTATTTTAACCGACGGTATTGAAATGGGTTTAGATTACAGCCAAACGTGGACCTGTTATAACGGCCGTGAAAAAGCCTGTGGTAAATGTGGCGCGTGCCAAGAACGCCTTGAAGCATTTGCACTAAATAACATTACAGACCCGTTAGAATACGAATAAGCGCTACTCAGGTAATATTACCACTGCAATTTGCATAATGCATAAAGGCTATCGTTGATAGCCTTTCTTATTTGTTCTGATTTTCCTACAAACTTACAACCAGCGCCTAACTTTAGCTTTATAAGCAATATAATCCTCGCCAAACAATTTAGTTAAAGCACGCTCCTCGGGTATTATTTGAAAAAACGTTAAGTACGCAATAAATCCAATCACACACAATAATGCGTAAAACGAACTAAGCCATATCCCCCACCCAATGAGTAAAAAAGCCAACCCTACATACATAGGGTTACGCGTTATTTTAAATATACCCGAAGTAACAAGCTCCGATGCATTGTCAACTTTATGAGGGTTGACTGTTGTTTTAGCTAATCGAAAACTAATCACCCCCGAAATACCAAAAACACAGCCAATAACAACAGATGCTAATGATGAATATAAAACAAGTTCATTTAAATCGACTATTGAGTAATGCGCAATAAGCGCCATTATGCCGGCAAAAAACAGCACAACAATAACGGGAGGTATTTTATTATTTAACATGGCAACTCACTGTATTGACTAAAGTATGTTTATTATATGGTGGCTATGCAGCCATTAAACAATATCTGAAGTGTATAAATGATGAACACGCTCAAAGCTGAACTTAAATAAAGTATACAAATTAAGTTACAATTGTCAGCTTTATCAAAAGCGCTTAAAGGTTATACTTTAACCATAAACGAATAATAAAATATTGAGGAATGAGATTATGTCTGGAACTACGATGATTGTACTTATTGTGCTAATTTCGGTTGGCTCAGGAGTGGTTTACGATATGTATAAAAAGCATCTTGAGTTTAAGCATAAAATGCAAAACAACAACAGCGACGCGCATAAACAATTAGCTGAAACAAACGCACAAGTGCTTGCATTAAAAGAGCGTGTACAAACACTTGAGGCTATTGTTACTGATTCAAGCTTTAACGTTAAAGATGAAATTAATAAGCTTTAAGTTATTATAAGTAATTTGGATATAAATGCGCATTTTCTGGCTGCTTAATACCATGAGCAGCTAAAAACCCACCAATAGCTTGCCCGCAGCCCTGTGGTGCTCGTCCGCTGTCTATCTCAAAGTTTAACTGATTAGCATGTTGCTTACCCATTGAGCAAAGCCCTACGGTACTTGGCGAGCGCATAGCGATACTTAGATTACCAATTTGCTCAACCATTACGTGTTTACTAAAACGGGCAAAACCTTTGTACTTAAATTGCTCGTTTACGTAGTCGTTACTCGCTGCTACTAATGCCGTGATCAAGCCATGTAAAAAACTATTAGCGGATGGATCTGCTGTTAAAAACGCAATTGTTTTTTTATTAAACTCGCTAAGTTGGCAATCTTCACACAACAGATCAACGGTATATAAATATTGCTCGGCTATTTGCTGCTTATGTTTAAGCTCAATACTTTTTCCTGCAAATACAACACGTTTAAGCACTTCATCAACACGGCTTTCAGTACTTTCACTTTTAACAAGCTCAGGGTTTTGCGCCATTACCGGTAAGTCGTGATGGTTATTAAATGGCGTACTGGTTGCGCCGCTTTGCATTAACTGAAAAAGCTCTCTTACTTCGTGTTCACGCGCCACTTTTAAAGCCAAAAATGCGGTTTGAATAAGCTCTGAAGTAGGCAGGTTTTCCTCTACTATCCAGCGTCTGCCAAATAATAGCTTTTTGGCTTTGCCTTCATTTGCAGATGCACTTTTTTGATAGTTATCTGGGCTCAGTACTGCTACTTGCAGGTAAATTTCTTCACCTTTTTGTGCAGCAAGCACTCTAAAGTGAGCCGAAAATTCAATGCTCTCAAGTACTTCGTTTACGCTTTCAAGCGTGTGCTTGTAACGTAAAAAATGCTGTGGCACCACCCAACTGCTATTAGCTAATTGCACAAGGGGTGCATAAGAAATAGGTTGCTCATAACTGTGTTGCCATTTTTGCTCATTGCTAAGCAAATGATTAATGTGACTCTTGTTATCTGACATAAATAAACCAAATAAACTCGCGCTAAGCGATATTAACTATGAACATATTACGTCGTTAATGTCGTAATTAGATCACATGTATGCCCTACTTTCGCGGTTTTTTAACTATCAGTGAGTGCTTGATAGTCTGTTATAACTTTTTGATAGTAAGGCTCATCTTTATTGAGCATTTTATTATAATGACTTAATAGTTGCCGCTGGTACAAACCGTGCTCAGCTTGAGTAAAGTCCCACATTTTTTTACCCGTACTACTAATCTCATTATTGGTATTAAAGCTCACTTCAATTACTTCATAAAAGCGCTTGTTATCATAAACTATTTGCTCACTTACAAGCCCTAAACCAAGTTTTTTTAAACCCGAACGCAAAGAATATGTGTGATGTACTGGGCATAAAATAAAGCGTACATGCTGCACTCGCTCAATTGAATTATTAGAAATTATTTGCTGAACTAATCGCAGTAATAATTCTCCACCAATACCAGCGATAACCACCACTTGCTTTTCAATCTCTGTAAGCTCAATAGTGCCGACATCCTGACATAAGACCTGCCAATCAGGTTTTTTATTACTCTTTAGTCTAAATTTATTGTTACGTGTTAATTGCGCTTCTAAATCAACCATTACGCGCGTAATAATATCAACAAATATAACTTTACTCGCTGCATCACGTTTCAAAAACACCATTCCTAAGTAGCCATGGTCGCAGCAACAATCCCAAATAATATTTTGATGCTGTGATACAAGTGCATCAATTGCTGAAAGTCGTTTACTGAGCTTCATTTAATCTACTAATTGTGACGTTTTATAGACCAGTGCTTTTAAACTTTTATTACTGTCTACTTCAATAAAACGTGCTGTTGCTGCTAAGCGCTCAACAAACTCAATGGCACCTTGTGTATGCTCTGTAATAAGTGCTTTAAAAGCGTCTTCGCTAAGCTCTGGACTATTTGCACACAACAGCAGTTTTGTTGTATCGCTTAGTAACTCTGGCAGCCTGCGTAACACTTTTTGATAGTCTTTCGTTAAAATAAAACTCCCCTTTTGAAAACTTGGCGGATCAACAATAATTAAGTCAAATGGGGCTGCTTTTTTTAATTTACCAAACGACTTTAAAATATCATGAGGTAAAAAGCTCACGCCTTTATCAAAACCATTAAGTTGATGGTTTTGCTTGCCGACTTTAAGTACACCTTTGCTCATATCCATGTTCATTACATGATCTGCCCCGCCTTGCATGGCTGCAAGCGAAAAACCACACGTATACGAAAATAAATTAAGCACTTTGCCATACTTGCTATTCGCCATTACAAACTCACGACCGCTGCGCATATCGGGAAATATTCCGGTATTTTGGCGGCTCTGTAAGTCAACTAAAAAGCGAATGCCGTTTTCAGCTACCACATGCTGCTTGGGTAATTGCCCATAAACCACTGTGTTTTGGCTCTGTACGCCAGCGCGTTGCTGATACACAAGTGACGTAATAAGCCCTGGCTGGTTTTTTTGCGCCCACTGCCACACAACATCGGTAAGCTCACTTAGTGTTAGCTCGTCAATTTCGTCGTACGAAACCAAAAACAAACTTGGCGGATAAAAGTCTAAATTAATATGACTTAGCGCCTCAACACTGTGACCTCGGCCATGAAAAACACGGCACAGTTCATTTTTTAAAATTGGCGCATCTTCAAGCGCTGTAATAAGAGGAGTAAAGTTTGCTGTCATTTTTAATTAATCAACTGTTGTTGTAGTTCATGTATTTCATCGCGAACAGAGCCCGCTTTTTCAAATTCTAGATCGCTTGCATATGCATGCATTTTGGTTTCAAGCTGCTTAATTTGTACGGCAATTTCTTTCGCACTAAGTACCTTTTTAGAGTCTTTACGAACAAGTCTAAGGTTATCTTTAGGGCCGGCCTCTTCGCCTACATCCATCGCATCAAGAATCTTTTTGGCTAGTGAATGCGGTTCAATACCGTGTTCAATATTATAAGCATGCTGAATTTCGCGTCTGCGCGCGGTTTCGTCCATAGCCTTAGCCATTGATTTTGTAATTTTATCACCGTATAAAATTGCGCGCCCATCTAAGTGACGTGCAGCACGACCTATAGTTTGAATAATTGAACGCGCTGAGCGTAAAAAGCCTTCCTTGTCTGCATCAAGTATGGCTACTAGCGCCACTTCTGGCATATCCAGGCCTTCTCGAAGTAAGTTAATACCTACTAACACATCAAACACGCCCGCACGTAAATCACGAATAATCTCAACGCGTTCAACTGTATCAATGTCTGAGTGCAAGTAACGCACCTTTACATTGTGCTCACTCAAGTAATCGGTTAAATCCTCTGACATACGTTTGGTCAACGTGGTCACAAGTACGCGTTCGCCCTTCTCTACACTTTTGTAAATTTCTGATAGTAAATCATCAACCTGATCGCCCACCGGGCGTACTTCAATAAGTGGGTCAAGCAGTCCTGTTGGACGAATTACTTGCTCTGCAACTGCGCCCACACAACGCTCTAATTCAAAGTCGCCAGGCGTTGCCGATACATAAATTGTTTGTGGTGAAATAGCTTCAAATTCTTCAAAGCGCAGCGGCCTGTTGTCCATTGCTGAGGGCATTCTAAAACCGTACTCAACCAGGTTTTCTTTACGGCTTCTGTCGCCTTTATACATGGCGCCAATTTGCGATACAGTTACATGCGATTCATCAATAATCATCAATGCGTCGTCAGGGAGGTAATCAAGTAATGTCGGCGGTGGATCGCCAGGCGTACGCCCCGATAAATAGCGACTGTAGTTCTCTATACCAGAGCAATAACCTAGCTCTCGCATCATTTCTATATCGTATTGCGTACGCTGTGTTACGCGTTGCTCTTCTACTAATTTATTAGCACTGAGTAACTGGGCTCTTCGATCTTTTAGTTCTTCTTGTATTTTATCAATGGCACCGAGTATTTTTTCACGCGGGGTAACATAGTGTGTTTTTGGATAGATAGTGGTGCGTATTATATGCTTTTCGACAGCACCTGTAAGCGGGTCAAAAATACTTAGGCGCTCTATTTCGTCATCAAACATTTCTACGCGAATTGCGAAGGTACTAGATTCTGCAGGAAATATATCAACCACTTCACCACGTACACGGTATGTACCACGGCTGAAATCTATATCGTTGCGGGTGTATTGTATTTCAGCAAGGCGACGTAGCATATCGCGTTGATCTACTTTTTCGCCCACTTTTAAAAGTAGCATCATTTTCATGTAAGATTTAGGGTCGCCCAAACCATAAATAGCCGATACCGATGCCACAATAATGGTGTCGCGACGCTCAAGCAGTGCTTTAGTTGCACTTAGTCGCATTTGTTCAATGTGCTCATTTATTGATGCATCTTTTTCAATAAATGTGTCGCTCGATACAACATAGGCTTCTGGCTGGTAGTAATCGTAATACGATACAAAATACTCAACCGCATTTTTAGGGAAAAACTCTTTCATCTCGCCGTATAACTGCGCAGCAAGTGTTTTGTTATGCGCCATTATTATTGTTGGACGATTTAAGTCATTAATAATATTAGCCATAGTAAAGGTTTTACCTGTACCTGTTGCACCTAGTAATGTTTGGTGCGCAAGTCCAGCTTCTAACCCTTCGCATAATTGCTTGATTGCTGTGGGCTGATCGCCTGCTGGTTTAAAATGTGATTTTAACTGAAAATGATCGCTCAATTATTGCACTCCTGTAACGATTCGCCGCTTAGCGTTTCTAGCTTTTTCATAAACCATTTATACGCCACTATTGCTGTAAATAAGTTACCTAGAGCAGCGCCTATAAATAGTCCCAATAATCCGGCTATTTCGTTGCCTACATAAGCAAATGGTACATAAAATATGAATAAACGAATAACACTTAATACCAAAGCATACATTGGTTTGTGTAAAGCATTAAACGATGAGTTTGATAATATGATCACCCCTTGTAAGCCATAGCTTAACGGGATGGTATAAATAAAGAGCTTGATTACATCTATTACGGCTTGTTCTTTACCAAATAATTGGCTTATGACGCCTGAAAATGCAATGAGTAGTACGTAAATGGCAAATTGCCATACCATCACAAATTTTAATGTGCCTGTATACGCTTCTTTAACGCGGCATAATTTACCTGCACCAAAGTTTTGGCTCACAAATGGTGGTAACGTCATAGATATCGCAAGCACTAATATACTGGCAATAGATTCAATTCTGCTGCCTACTCCAAATGCGGCTACAGCTTCAGGACCATGATGTGCAACCATGGCGGTCATTACAGCCATTGCAACAGGTGTAAGCATGTTTGCGCCTGCTGCAGGTAAGCCAATTTTTAATATTTTACGAATAGCACCAATAATTGTTTGCTTGCCCGCCTTTAAACTTAATAAGCGTTTTTTTACTATTAGCAAATATAAAATAATAACTACGGCCACCGACCAAGCTATAACACTTGCAACAGCTGCACCTTGAATACCTAAAGCGGGTATGGGACCAAAACCGAATATAAACATTGGGTCGAGGATTGCGTTAATAAGCCCTGCTCCGCCCATTATAATACTAGGTGTTTTAGTATCGCCACTGGCACGCAATACCGAGTTACCGATCATTGGCGTAATTAAAAACACGCTACCGATGAACCACACATTCATATATTCGTGTATTAATGGCAGTACTTTTTGCCCAGCGCCTAGTAAAGTGAATACGGGATCAATTAATAAGTAACCAATAAAAGAAAGAATAAGCACTAAAACAAAGGCGACAAATAAAGAGACACTCGCGTCAAAGCGTGCTTCATCTACTTTATTACTACCCAATGCTTTGCCTATTACAGCCGATGTACCAATTCCTAAACCAATCGCTAAACTAATAACGGTAAAAGTTACCGGAAATGTAAAACTTACGGCTGCTAATGGCTCAGTCCCTAATAAGCTTATAAAAAATGTGTCTATAATATTGAACATCATTAAGGAGATCATTCCAAAAATCATAGGAATAGTCATTTTTTTTAATGTTGAAGGGATAGGATCATTTAGTAAATCTGGGCGAGTCTTAGATTTTTTAATTGCGTGCATAGAATAAATTAGCCTCTTTTACTGAGCAGATCATTTTAAAGCATCAAGGCAATTCAAGCCACGGATTTATCAACAGATTTGAAGTGAAAATAAAACTAAAGATTCGAAAAAATAGTAAAAGTCTATTTTTACGTATTTTTGTTAAAATAGAGCCTTAACCTTCTAAAAAACAATTAAAATACATTTTTGTAACTTTTATTACAAATAGCCACCTGTTACTGACGCTTTTTTACACAAAGAAATATTTTGATTTATCGTAACGAAAAAATTCTTTCATCGAGTTATTGGCAATAAAACAAAAATACTAACCCATTGTTTTAAAACAAAATAAAAATAATGATTTAAAAGCTTGAAATCGGTGTAGCACCCTACAGCTCTAGTGCCGCTGATGTTCTTAAGGTTTCATAAACAGAGTTATCCACAGAAACCGTGGATAACTCATTCAAACCCGCATTTATAAAGGCTTTTAGCGAAGTGTCATTTCTAATTAATTATGAATAGCTAAGAATGCTCGCTTAAAGACATTTTTATATTCCAAAAGAAAATATACATTAACTTGATAAACTAGCTTGATTATGTAGCCGCCGACGAAAAATGATAAACGCCACGGGGTTAAGTGATAAACAATAAATTATCATTTATGTCGCGCGGGTTGGAATGATAATATTTAAGCCAATAAAAAAGCAGCTTGCGCTGCTTATTCTATTAGGTGTTAATCTTTGCAAGTTTGAGCAAAGCAGATATCGACTGTGATAGGTCTTCCCCCGTTTCATGCTGCCTATCTATAAGCTCTTCAGCACCTCTAATAAGCTCTATAAATTCACCTGTAGAGTTATTCGTAAAACCTCTTAAATCACTCGTCCGGCTTGCTAGCTTGCGATTACGTACTAACTCTACTATATCCTTTGGTACTCCCTCTTGTTTAAGTAGGTTGCAAAGTTCAATAAGAGACTCATCAGTAATCTTTTGTAAGTGGCGCTCTGGAATCTTAACCATAGATTCAAGCATATAGAACCTATATGAAAAAACACCTAGAGCGACAACGCCGCAAAGCAACAACAATACAATAAAAATATCCATACATATTTGCCTTTAAACTTACCACGTGTAAACAACATAAAAGCTAAAAATAGCAGGTTTGCGTTTACACCAATACTGTATATATCCCATAGTAGCCAACTATCTCCTGTGTAAAGGTTAGGGCTACCATCAAAATTAAGTGCTAGTAAATTACGATCAACAAACATCAAAGTGTTTAAGAGCGCGTTTAACGCCATCGTTATAAACACTAGTTTAACCTGATCACTAAACATAGCACCAACCAACCAATGCATACCTAAAACCACAAAAGCTTGTAACAATGAGAACAAGGCCCACACTAAGTACCAGTAATAAACCTGCTGTTCAAAAATAAGCAAGTTAAGCACGTTACTATGAAACAAGTCACCTAACGCTAGACCCACTGACATAACGCCAGCGGATATAGCAATAGATATTTTCTTTGGTTTTAAGTAAATAGCCAATATAAACGAAATCACAAAAGCAACTAATTCAAGCTTATTTAATGAGTAGCTAAGTAATACGCTTAAGGTTGGCAAATCCACTATTTAGGCTTTACTTTTGGATTTAGTGGGTGTCCACCGCCGCCATTGTTCAGCGTCATTTCAGAGTTGAGTATTGCTGCAAAATCTTGCTTACTTTCTTGTGGCTTATTTTGAGCTGGTTTAACTTTGTTTAGCTGTTCTAGCGGATTGGTAGCGATAGGGTTTGTAACGTTCATATTTAAACTCCTTTATAAATAAATACGAACGCAAAAAATACAACTTTATTGAAATAATTTCAATAAATAAAGTGCTTATATCTCTATTTCTGTATAGGGCAGTGTTGGCGCTGAACCCATAACACGGCCATTTTCTACATAGGCAGCACCAGTAGAGACGCTATCACCTAGTACAACACTTTGGCTGCTATCACTGTATCTAACTAATGTTGTGCCGTTCGTGTTTACTGTAACAACGGTTACTATAGTGCGTTGTGTTTTATCTAGGACTGAGCCTAGGCGGTTTAGGGTGTTAGACATTGCTGATCACCTTAACAGTTTGATTAACAGTAATAGCCCCTGAATCGTTAATTGTAGCGCTAATTTCAAGGCTGTCGCAGGTTGCTTTATACGTCGCATCGTTATAAGTCACGCCCACTAGCATGCCTGGTCTTATTGGTGGTAAATCGTTTAGTAGCTTTGTACGTATGGTACTTAAAATTTTATTACCACTGTTTGCTAGCTCATAAGTACCGCGTTGCCTTGCTGCTTGGTTGTCTGTGATTAGTGAGTCTACTACATCGTTTGCAAACTGATCTCCCAGCGTTCCTGTGCGTTTGATTTTACACGCTACGCCTTGCTGTTCGCCGCGTACAAATACCGCGTTATGTGCCTGGCTGATTGTTTGGCTAGTGTTGTGCTCAAGTATGATTGAGTCGTTTAGTATTACATCACTAATGGCACTTTCTGTGTCCCAAGGCATAACAGGCCATGCAGGAATAACAGAAACTATTTTATTTGCGTTGTCTATATCTAACATTGCCCCTACCGACTTTGCCACACTCAAAAGCGCCGCTGCGGGGGTTAAATTAGTATACGTAAACGCGCCAGTTGGGATTGAATAATCAATCATTTGATTGTCAAGCGACCACCCTGTATTTGCCAAAATATCAGACATGATCCCCGCTAACGTTTTAGCCGTTGGGTTGGCGTAGTTTGTAGCACGCGCATAAGGGGCTGATAAGAGCGCAAAACGGCCCCTACAACTTGCACTATAGCTAGTACTTGCAAAACGATTGGCCGTGCTTGGTTGCTCGCAAATCACATAAAAGTCATAGCCATTTATAGAAATTTTAAGTTCTTGGCCCAGGGCACGTTCAAAGTCAATACGAGAACAAAATCTAAGGGTCGCTGTAGCACTAAACTGGCCTCGCGATACTGAGTAACTAACGCTGCTAATTAGTATTTTTACGTTGTCTGAAACGCGTACGCAATTAATGGTCGGCTGCATAATGTATGTATTCCTAATTTGAGGCTGGATAGGTATTTTTCGATCAAGTGTTGGTATGTCGTCATCGCCACGAACCAAGCCACCAGGCAAGCCCCAGTAACACACTTTATCGGGGTTGCTAAACCGCATGACTAAACGCCCATTTTGCAACGTTGCAGGTTCTGTAAAGTTTAAACTTACATAGCCCGCAAAAGGGTGACTACGCCAATAACAAATATATTCTTTATTTGTTTCGCCGTAGTGGATTATCATTTCTTGGGATTCTAAAAGAGGGTTTACATGCCAGGTTAATTTACGCTCGCTAACACTAGTATTTAGATGAGTAAGCCAACTAAAATCCCTTTCAATATGCTCAATAACTGAATTGATTTTATACGGTATTTGAATGGTGTTAGATACGTAGTCATTACGTGCCCATATAACCTTATTATTTGTGCTAACTGACTCGTTAAATTGCCAGTTTAAACTAAATGCCGTAGGTGCCAATTCAACGCGTTTAAACTCGGTTTTAAACTCAGTTTTAACCGGTTGCCCTTGCCATAAAACCGCCTTAACTTGAGCGCTTAAAGCTGGCTTAAACCAACCTAAAAACGACTCTACGCCAATGTTTGCTTGTTGTATTGGTAATGTTGGCTCTAAGGGGCCTGAGTTATCACCAAAACGAATTATTAACGGCGATACGTTAATTTTATATGGCTGAGTAAAGCGTAATTGTAACATTAGGCTTAAGGCTCGTATGGCTGCGGATTAGTCGGATCAAACGTAACTAAATTAATGTTTAAAGGCTCTACATTATCAGTGACAGCGGCATTAAAATTACCGTTATCGTCAAACATTACACACATTAAATCATTTAAGAATAAATATTCTTTAGCTATAAAAGATGAAAACCTACCTGCTATTATTTTTTTGTGTGAAATAAGAGCACCTGTTTTTCTATTAATTACCATCAACCTTTCGGCTGCGGGATCGCAATCGACATCTATAAACCCTGTCGCAATGGGTTTTAAAGGTAAATATTTCAAACTAAAACGATGCATTACCACTGCTCCAAATTTATCCAAACACAGCATGTACCGCTCGCCACAGTGGGTAATAAATAATGATTTTGTGAATCAAGCTCTTTAAATACGGGTGGAGTATCACCAATGTAACCCGGAGCATTAGCAACAAAAGCCCCTGGAAGTAATCCTCTAACAAATGGGTGGGTGTTCGTTTGATATTCAGAAGATGATTCAATATTGGCGCTTCCCATCAATAAGTACATTGGTGATAAAATACTAATATCTGCCTCACCAGAATGGCTACCATTTACATAAGTATATGTTCCAAAAAGACTTGAAAGAGAAAATTCGCTCCGTGAGCTACTTGCATCTAGTGGGTGCAATGTTGATATTTTTTCCAGATGAAAACCGGAAAACCTATATAATAATGATGCGTTCCAGTTGGTACTTGAAAAATCTTTTTGCCCACCAACTAGAATAAATGTGGCAGGATCATTAGGATAAATAGACTCAAAATCACCCATGAAAAATGAAATGCTATATCTTGATGATGTGAAATTGGTTGTCATTGCTGAGGGTGAATAACAAAAGAAATAAAAAGCTTTCGCTGTGCCTATAATCACCCAATTACTGATTGTATTGCTTCCGCTGCTGTACCTATCATATACATAAAAAGGGCTTTCCCTGCTATAGGTATCTTTACTTATATAATCTTGGGCTGCCCTTATTTTTGTCTTCTCTGAAACGTTATCAGATGGTGCAGAGAACATAACAACTCCACCACTACCGCCTGCTGCTAAATCATTTTTAAACGCAATATATGGCGGATCTGCTATTTCCTGTTCAACAGTCCAACCAAGCGGGGATTTAGAGCCATAGCCCTCTACTAAACACTTTTTAATTACGTTCATATACTCACTTGGGCTGCCGTCCACCACTTGCGGTGCACCTGCGTCATCCCATCGGTAAACTGTTACTGCTTGAGCCATAATTTAGTCCTTATTTCCACGAAAACTAAGTGTTGAATTGTCGCGCACTATTTCAGAGTGCCCGGGTGAAACTGAGCGTGTAACCATTATTGGTTTGCTTGCTGCGAGCGTTTCAAATAAAAATGCTTCGCCTGGGTTTAAGCCTGCGCCAAACGCGTCTTTACGTAATATAAAATACGGTGCGCCTGCAAAGCTGTTGATAGGCGTACAGTCGTTTAATGTGTCACCGCTGTAAATGTTGCCCACTGACTCACCTATCACGTTGTAAGCTGTGGACGATGTAAACACAATGGCCCAGCGCTGTACTATTGCGCCTATGTTTGTAAGCTCGATTGGGTATTGGGTTGTGTTAATCGCGCTCGATGCGGCCGCGCCAAAATCAGCAAAGTTATTTTGCCACGCCGCTAATGTGCGCTCGTCTTTTGTTTGTGCCTGAAAGTCACCTAGTACCTGCACGCTGCTTACTGTTGCCCCTGCTGGATATGTGCGGCTTAGCTTGGTTAATAAGCTAACTTGGTTGCTATCAATGGCGTTTATAAGGGCTAATTCTGACTGAATGGCGGTAATAATATACGGCGCTGTAAATGCGCTTATTCCTGCGTTTATTGTTATTTCGCCGGTTGCACTGTCGTAGCTGTAGTTTTCGTCTGTTGCAGACCACAGGCTGGCCCCTTCACTGTCTACAATGTCAATAAAATCGGCGTCGGCTAACACATTAATGGTTTGGCCGTTTGTTAGTGTACTGGCTGTAGAACGCGCTCTGTTTTGAACGCTTACAGGGTTAAACGTATGAAAAATATTAACCGTGCCGTTGTTAGGTAATGTAGACGTATCAAAGCCACCAGCGGGAGCCGGTACAGTGGTTACTTCAACCTCGTTATAGTCGTATGTTATTGAGTTTGGTTTTACTGCTTCGCTAAAGCTAACATCAACATAACCCGTTGCGCTAACTGTGCCTGTGCAATTGGTGCCTGTAATGTTGCCGCTTAAGTCGCTTGAGGCTGAGAACGTTGTACCCGTGGCGTTTGTAAATGTAATATAAAGCGAGTCACGGGCAAAGCTGCTATTAGGTAGCTGCCATTGCTTGGCACTAATAGTACGATCGCCTTTTTCAACCAGTGCCCCTAAATTGTCTGATACGGTGCCTGAGTAGTCCACGGCGTCTACTTCGGTAATTATCGCCGTATCATAATCAATGGTTGCAAACACGTAACCTGCGGCAATAAAGCGGCCTTGGCCGTCATCGGTATAAACCGTCACGTCACCCGATTTTTTTAACCTTACTGACCCTTTTATAACCTTTTCATTTGCACCTAGTGTAATTGTTTGGCTGTCTGTAAATGAGTGAAAACGCACGTCCTCATCCGACATATAAAACAACGTAAAGTACTGGTTTTTAGATACCGATGGATCTAACTGCGCAGATACAACGCCATTTTCAAAGGTTAGCTCGCTCTGGCTTAGTGACTTGGTAAATATGCCCAGCTGGGTGCCATTTGATGTGCCTTGACCGTAAAAACGCTGATATTGATACTCAGCATAATAGTGTGGGTCGGCTAGCAGCATGTCGGGTACGTCTATATTTACCTCTGAAATACTGCCATAGCTTAATACGCGCTTAGTTCTGTAAACGCTAAACTGCTCCGCCTCTGGTTTTAACCCTATTTTTGAATTAACTGTTTTAATGCTGGGTGTAAGCGAGCGCGTTATGTTTTCTACGCTAAGCGCTTGCGAGTCTACAGGGGCCTCTGCGGTTAGGTAGCTTGTACCATGAAACTTAGTTGTATCTATCGACAAATAAGGCAGCATTTGCGCCACGGTGTCAGTGTCTTTAAGCTCTTGGGCCTCTACCAGTAATACGTTTACCAGTGCGTCGTCTGGTTGATCACTTAAGAATATGTGCGCGTCTTGTAATTTACTTGCATCATCGGTGCTCAGTGCTGGGTATAACTTCACTAAATCAAATGATGAACGGGCATGATCAATGTCACTGATTGAGCTAAATACATCGTTAAGTTTACCGCTAACAATGGCGTTACTTGTTCGGTGTCCGCCTGCGTGTAGCTCGTTACCTATGCGCTGTGGCTTAAATATTTTTAAATCGGTTCTTTGCATTATCGGGCCTTTAAACAGTTTTTAAACGTAGGTTTACGTTTTGAAAATAGGTCGGTGCTGAGTCTGAAAAATGCGTATGCGGCGTGCCCTCTACCGGCTTTTGGCTATGGTCCCACACCACAGTAAATGCAGTACCGCGTATTGATATTTCAAACTGGGTAAGTGTTGTGCGGGCGTGTTCAAAAAGTGGGTTAAACACGCTGGCCGCTTCAAAGTCACTGTATAAATTGATTGAACGCCCAGCGGGTATAATGGTTTTTTCAATGTGCTGAGCGCCATTAAGGGCACGTTCTGATTGCTCAGCAACGGCTATGTAATCGAGTTCGTCTAACCAAACAAAGTTATCTAATTGCTGGGCGTTAATTACTATCATTGTGTATTACTCAGTTGCTCTAATGTTTGCAAAAAGCGCTCTTCAAACTCACCGTAAATAAGCTGTTTATTTGGCAGAACAAGCTCTAAGCGCACGGTTTTAAGTGTGTTACTGCTACTCGTACCCGCAACTGGCTGAGCTTTTAAAGCTGCTGTTAGCTCTTTTACTACTGCGGCTAAGCTGTTTAAAGCGCTGTTAGAGGCTGAATTAGACACACTATTAGATTGCGCATACGTTGGGGTTTGCTGGGTATACGTTTGTGTGGGTGCATAGCTAGGCGTGTAAGCCTGTGATTGACTTACTTTATTGCTGGGCTTTAACGCTTCACGTCGTGCTTTAATTGCATCGTTAATTATTTTTTTATTTTCAGTGCCTAACTTGCTCAACTGCTGGTTAAGCTCTTTATAGATTTTATCAAGATCGGCATTCGTTTTGGCGGATGCAACACTTCTTTGGTACTTCTCCAAATGCCCAGTTTCATAACCCGCTCTTTGTCTTTTGTTGCGTTCGGCTCTAATCTCGGGCGTATCTAAGTCATATGCATTTCGACCATTCTTTTCTTGGTAATCGACTACTTGGCTAACGCTTGCGCCTGAAGTTTGGCTTCGTTGACTATAGTAACTTTGAGCACTTTGTGATGCATTTTGGTATGAGCGAGATACATTATCTAATTGTCCTATTTGCTCACGTAGGCTTTTAGTTGCTGAGTTGGTGGCATTTACTTGCTCTTTGGTGGCCTGCGTGCCTGCTTTGGTTGCGTTGGTGGCAGCGTCTTGTGTGTTTTTAAAATCACCTAACAGGTTGTTTACCACATCAAGAATGCTTGCTATCCGTTCTTTTTTCTCGTTGTAATCTTGAGCTGTAATTGAGTTATTCTGATATTGATTTTCAAGGGTTTTTAGCTCGTCTTGTAGCTCTTTATTCTCAGCATTTAGCTGTTGTAAGTTCATGCTTTCAATTTCACGAACTCTAGCTAAATCCTCTTCTTGCTGAATAACTAAGCCTGTTTGTTTATTTAGCGCAATTTGAGCAATACGCTTTTGCTCATCTGATGCCGTTGATTCATCCATTATTGCTTTATTATTAGCAATCGCCGCTTTTGTTTTATCAAGTTCAGCAGAAAATTTACTTACGGCTTCGCTATTGGCATCCGTAGCTGGTTTTAATCCATTGGCCTTTTCTATCAGTTTGTCTAGTTCTTCGGTAAGCCCAAGCGCGGCAGCTGCGGCTTGAATACTTGAGGGCACAGTTTGATCGGTAGCATCTGCGGCTTTTATTGCTGCCTCGGCCCATTTTAAATACGCTTGTTGCTGAATAGCTAAAGGCTGTTCAGACTCTTGCATTAGCTCATACGCGGCACGTAGTTTGTTAGCCGTATCGTCAAGTGCTTTAACTGAGGTTAAACCCAGTGCCTCGTAGGCTTTGGCTACATCGCCTGCAAATATTTTTTGACGATCTAATAACTCGCCATGCTCAGTAAACTTAACTTTTAGCGCGTCTAATACAACTAACTGGCCCTGGTATTGTTCACCGGCAGCAATAATAGCAGTACGGGCCGATTCAATACTTTGTAAAAAGCCGTCAACGCCTACTGTTACACCGTCAAGCGCGGTGGCTTGCTGCTGTAATGACTCTATGGTTTTAATGGCTTCGGGTAATGTTAGGCTTAAAAACGCTTGGCGTTCTTTTTCAGCGGCTAAGGTTTTAGCGGTGGCCTCGGCTACTTTTTGCTGCTGGTACTCAATATTTATATAGCGCTGGTTTGCTTCATCCCAAGTAAGTGTGCCGGCTTCTATTAGCGCATCTAACTCGGTCATGTTGGTAATAACTAAGCCTGTTGAGTCAGATAATGATTTTAATTCATCGGTGAGCAATTGCGCTTGCTGGGCTGATTGCTGTTGTGACTTGCGTAGCGCCTCTTCGGCTACGAGTAAGTCTTTGTATAAAAAACCAACCTCAATTAATTCGCTAATTAACCAGGTATATAACCCCGCCTTAGCAACTGTTTTAAGGGCAGTGCTCCACTTTGCAGCGGCTATGCCTGCGGCGTTCGTGGCTACCGTAGTGGCACCAATGGCCGCTGTGTAGGTTCTCAGTGAGGCAATGGCTGTAGTGGCTCCGCTGATCACACTACTAAAATAGGTGCCAACCTTAAGCGCTAACCACACTTTGGCAACGGTGGCTATTTCTTCGCGGTATTCGTAGAGCGTGGTTGCAGCGCCTTTAATTGCTTCGCCCGTACTTACAATGGTGTCACTAATTTTTTGCGCCCACTCTTGCAAGCGCCCATCTGCGGCCATGGCTGCAAACTCGGTATTAAGGGCCGTTATATTGGCCTTTAACCAGTCCATTGCGCCACTTTGCGCTATTAGGTTATAAAACTGCTCCATGTTGTCTTTAGCGTTCGATACTTGCCCGCTAAAAAGCGCCATTTGTGCCGCAGCTGAGCCAGCACTTGCGCGGCCCATTTCATCTATTAAACCTTTTATTACATCACGGCCTAACTGGCCTGCGCTTGATAGCTTTTGCAGCTCAACGGTATTTTTACCTGTGCTTTTTTCTAATAGCTCCCAAACAGGTATACCCCGTTCAATAAGCTGTAGTATTTCTTCGCCTTGTAATTTTTGTTTTGCCCAGGCTTGGCCTAATGCCAGGCTTACGCCTTCTACTTCTTGAAAACCACCGCCTAACTTTAAAGCTTGGTCAGTAATGGCCTGCATGGTGCCATCCATTGGATCAAGGCCAAAGGCTTTAAGCTTTACAAACGCCTGGCTTACTTCACCCATTTGCAAAGGGGTATTTTTGGTAAAGTCTTTTACCCACTCGGTGGCTTTTTCTCCACCAGCTATACCACCCATTAGCGCCTGCATTTGCACGCCTAGCTTTTCAAACTTATCGCCTGTGGTAAATACTTGGGTTACTGCTTGGGCCACACGGTCAAGCCCCACATAGGCTGCGGCTAATGCGGTTACTTTGCCTATTACACCGTCTAGGCTTTGTGCTTGGGTGCGCTGGGCTGTGGTTCCTGTGCGTAAATTATTGCTAAATTTATCAACTGAGCGGCCTGTTTTATCAAACTGGGCTGCTAAATCGCGCTTGGCTGCGCGTAGGTTATTGGTGTCTAAATCTGACTTTTTAAGGGCATTTTGTAGTGCTGCGTGCTTACTTGTTTGCTGGGTAAGCTCGGTGCGCATTTGCGTTAAATCTTTTTCTGCGGCATCGAGTGAGCGTGCAAGCTGCACAAAGGGTTTGTCGGTGTTTTTAGCTTCTGCTTGAAGTTTATCAAGGGCTAATGCTGCTGCGGTTGTGGCAATTTCTTGTTGTTCTAATTTTTGTTTTGATTGCTCAAACGCACGTATTAGATCAGCTTGGTTAGCTAATCCGTCTAATTCTTTGGCAAGCTTACCGGCTGTTTGACCGGTTTGTTTTGCACTGGTGTCGGTGTCGTCTAATGAGTCGCTTAGGCTTTTGGCGGCTGGATTAGCGGCATCTGCGCTTTGCTCAATATTTTCAAGCTCGGTTACAAGCTGCTCGATATTTTGCTTGCCGGTGGCCTCGGCAACTATGCGTAGGGCTAATTCTAGGGTTTTATTTGCCATGGTTTTAACTCAGTTTTAAACGGTGTTTAAATAGGGAATAAAAAGGCTCAAGGGCTGAGCCTTTTGGTACGAGGTAATTGATTAAGCGTCTAGCTCGTCAATGTAGTACGGCTCTGTTTTGTTTGCTACCAGCTTGGCTGTTCCTTCAAGGGCAGCGGTTACAAACTCACTGCTTGCTAAATCAAGCTCAGAGGTTGGCATCATTGACGTGTCGTAAATTTCAAAGTTAACTTGCTTACCATTGGCTAAGTTTGTGCCCTCGCCAAAAATACGTAAGCGCGTTTGCGATACCGTTGCACCGTTAATGCGTTTACCAGTGCGAGCGTTGTAAGAACCGCTTACGGTAATACTGCCGCCTGCATCCAATGCACCGCCTTTAATGGCGCGTATCATACCCAGCGCAAAGTTAAACTCGTAATCAACACCCGCAACTAACGTTACTGCCGCTTGCTTTACTACTACGTCGTTTGTAAAGTTTTGTCCTGGTACTGCAACCCATGACTGGTTAGCCGGTAATGTTACAGCTTGGTCAGTTAATGTACCGGCTGCGTCGTTAATGGCAGCTACATCGCCCATAAGCGCAAGTGCGATCATTTCGGCTGGCTGGTCGTCAAACTCCCATGTAATAACCGTTGGCTTGCCTATTTTTACGTCATCAAGTGATTGGCCCTTAGTGGCTTTTTTATTTGATGTACGTACAACCGAATCGGCTTCGGCCTTAATGCCTAGCTTAGTGGTGTTAATTGGGCCAAAAATTTGGCCGGTGCTTATGCCTTGCTCGTTTAAACGGTCTACAAAAATGTTGCCCGCTAGTAAAATACCGTCGCTCATATTAAAGCGCTCCTTTAAGTCTCATTTGACAAGTAAAAGCCAGCGGGTAATACGCATGGCCTTTGGTGAATTGGGGTTTAGCTGGGGTGTTTACTCTAAGCCATGGCCCCGTGCCGTTAAGCACTTTGCCCGCCATAGCGCGAATAATGTTAGTTAGGTGCTCACCTGCGTTTGTGTCTTGCTTGCGCACTACCAGTACAACAATCCATGTTTGGGTTAGCTGCATCAAATAGCCGGCGTTTTTACTCTCTGGTAAGTTATCGCCGTAGTACATAAGGTGAATGCTAGGGGTTGTTTGGCGGTCTTCTTTTACGTCGGCTAGCTCGTCGCTTAGGTAAACACGCTTAATGCCTGGTACTTGTTCAAGTGCCTGTTTAAGCGGATTTTGAGCGGCAAAATAGTCGGTTGTAATTTCAAACATTAAATAAACCCCTTTGACTTTTCACGTGCAAACACAGTGCCTGCGCTTTGTATAGTGGCGGTGTCTTGCACTTTTGCGTCCTCGCCTAGGGCGTTTACGCCTATGCTTAACTCGCCTTTAGCTACTGAGGTTAAAAACTTTACTGCATCCTTGTAGCGGGTTTCTATGTGCTCTGGGGTGTCGTTTGTGCCTAACTTATAACGAGCAATATCACAACAAAATTGCTCAAGTAGGTTAGGAACCGTTACAAGCGGCAATTCGTAACGCCCAGCTAAATAGCCGTTAATCATGTCGCTTGCATCGGTAATGGCCTGCTCAATAACTGCGGTATTAATTACACCAGCGGGGGCGTCGTCGCGTTCACTTAAATAAATAAGTTCTTGCTCACCAAAGCGCTTTTGCATTGCGGCTATTGTTGCGTAAGGCATTTATTCTCCCTCGCCTGCTTTAGCTGCGTTTTGTAGCCATTGCCATGCTTCATCACGCTGTGCGGCAGGTACTTTAACTTTAACTACCTCGCCCTCGGTTTCGCCTGGCGCTTCATAAGCCACCTGCTCAACAACTGGCTTAAGCTCCATTTGTGCATCAATCATTAATGCAATAACGGGTTGTAGCTCAATGGGTGCTTGGGTGTAATCAACCTGAGTGTAGAGTTTAGGGGCATCTAAATTTGCACCCAGGTTATCTGCGTCCAGCTGTGGGTTCTGCGCAGTACTCGCATCGAGCGGTACAGCTTGCACCGATAAGCGTGGATCATTTTCAATTGCTTCAAGCTGCTCTTGCGTAAGCTCGATAGCGTCAATAGTGTTTTTTCCGCTTGTGTGGGCAATACCACCGCGACGGTAGCCTGTAGGCTGCGTGCAATGCACAATGATAGATGCAAGCGCAGTGAGCTTAAGGTTTTTAGCCATTTCATTATTACTCCTGGTTTAAAGTATGGGGCTATACAGCCCCGTACTAAATAGGGTTTATGGGTGGTTAAAGGTAATCAGCTACGAGTAGCTCTACACGGCCTTTAAGTTCGTTTGAGCTGTTTGAATCAAGCTCACGCTCTAACATGCGGGTTGCTAGCTTTTCCATGCTTGCTGGTACAACTAACATGGTTGGCTTAATACCTAACTTACGGCCACCGTCGGCAGTAAAGCTGCGCATTTTTTCGATACTGTCCCATAGGTTATCTGGTGTTAATGCACGTTTATTAGCAAAGGCCAACTGCCAAAAACCAAAGCCTGCTGCATCGCGGCAATCAACGCCGTAACGGTATTCTTTGCGCGTGAATACGGCTTCGTCGTCCATTTTTGTCATGGCAAGCAAGTTAGGCATTTTGCGCTGTTGAAAAATAAGCGGCTTAAGGGCTTTAGAGGTGTCGAGCACGTACCAGGCATCCCCTGTGTAATCAACATCAGCCGCCATATTTGCAGTAGATACCGCAGTACCTGTGCCGTCGGCATTTGGGTAAACTGGGTGTTCTTCATCAAAATAGTTTTGCCCGTCGTAGCACAGCGTTGTAAAACCTGCTGCTAATAACGGAAAAATCATTTCGTCTGGGTGAATAGCTGCGGCGTTACCCATTTCTTTAAAAATAGGTGAGTACACGCCTAGGTTGTCGTCTTCAATGTCGTTGCGGTCTACGCCTACCGTTGACTCGTAATCGTCGTTGGTAATGGTGTACGCCTGCGATTTCATACTTTGAATATTACGATCGCCAATCCATTTAGCCAGGCTTGGGAACTTACCCAACCAGCCATAGGTATTACTGGCCGATGTAGATTTAATTACACTGGCAATTTTATTAAATTGCGGCATTGCTTCTGATTTACCTTGTTCAAACTCGGTTTTAAAACCAGTAAACAATGCGGTTAAAAGTGCTGGGGTCACTAAAGCCATTAGTTTTGCTCCTGTTTAGCTTTGGCATAAGCCGTGTGCGATAGACCTAACTGGTCTGCTGCATACTTTTCGTCTGCTGTGAGTGCTGCTAAGCCGTCTTGGTTTTGCGCGGGCTTAGGTGCGTGAGTGGTTTGCTTGGCCGTTAAGCTTGCAATAGGTGAACGGGCATCTAACACCGCTTTTAACGCGGCTATGCCTTGCTGATTGCCTAAACTTATTAGGTACTCTTCTTCGCTGGCAATCACGCGGCCATCTTGTTTGGCTTTGTTAATTTCTTGCTCAACGGTTTGGTTGTCGCTGGTGCTTTTAAGGGCAACCATTTCAGTGTGCAGTGCGTTGTAGGTTTCAACCGGCACGTACTTAGCTAAATTAACCTCATTAGGGCTATTGGCTTTTAGTGCTGCAACGGCATCGTTGGCGTTACTTAGCTCGGTTGTGAGCGTGTCGGCTTCGTCGGCTTTGGCCTTTAAAGCAGTGAGCGCTGTTGTTGCTTGGGTGTAGTCTGCATCGGTGATTTTTTCACCATCCACAGTTATACCTAGCAAGCTCAGCAATTTTTGAGCTGCATTCATGGGTGTATCTCCATTGTTAACATGGGTTTTAGAAGCTTTTAAAACCGCTACTTTGTCCATACCGTCTACCGCTGGGTCGTTGGTAAGGGCAAAGTGGCGTAACTTGGTTGGGCGACCTGTTTGTTTGTCGTAATGAAAAACAGGGCTTATAAAGCGGTATTCATCGTTTTTTAGGTGTGCGCGTGCGCTAGGTGTCCAGCGTACATTTAGGGCATAAAGCCCCTCACCTGGTACGTACTCTAAGTCGCTTGGGTTAAACCAGCCACTTGCTGGGGCTGGCTTGCCGTTTTCTTCGGCGTGTAGTGTTTGATGCTCGTAGTCAAAGTGGTAGTCGTTAGTACGTGTGCTGGCAGTGCTTTTAAGTAGCTCAAATGCGGCTTGGTCTAGTAGCCAGGCATTAGCAGGTACATCGAACGGGCGTCCATCGTGGGAGTTAAAATAGCCGTCGGGCATCACCATTACGCGCTCGCTTATGCCTTGCTCGTTAATGTCGCTTGCAAAGCGGCACGCAGCAAAGCCTAGGTCGGCGGGCTTGCTAGCTGATAAAACAGCGAGTCCTATTGTAGTTTCTAGTAAGCTTTGGAATGGTTTTTTCATGGCTGAGCACAGTTTGAATAATCTGTGCTCAGTATGGGTTTAGATTTGAATTGGTTGGCCGTGCGGTGTTTCGGGAATTTACAGTGGGGTTAAGGCCGGTTAAAAGCCTTGTATAATCACCTCTGTGTTACTTGCCGATGTTACCTCAAACTCGGTTATATCGCCAACCTCTAGTTTATTTTGGCCAGTTAACTCGCCTAACTCTATTTGATTGGTTGCCCCTTTAATTTTGTATTTAACGCTGGCCGCTGGGCCTGCCACAATAATTGAGTAGTTATCGCAGGTTTGTGCGCCTAAATCGTTTTGTGTAATGGTTAGCGCCGTAGCGCCTACAACAAATACTTTGCTAAATAGCATGGTTGTTCTCCTGGTTTGTATCGGGTTGGGGTGGGTTAAAGTGCGCAACAATTTCACGCGCTTGATTGATATTGCAAATGAATGGACCTATCTCACCGGCATTCATAGCTTCAATAGTGTCTTCGACAGTTAAGTATTTAAACTCAGTATCGCTATATTCAGCTTCAAGCTTTGGTAAGTCACTGCCTGAAAAAACTAGAAGCCTGTAACCGCCTACCAGTGGCGCATTAGACCATCTTTCATTTAGTGAACTTTCCCAACCTTCGTTGGTCACTAAAGCGTATTTTTGATTATTAACTGGCACTATATAACTGCTCCCAAACGTCTGTACTAAAATTAATCATGGTGGCATTAATATCGCCCACCGTGGCAAGTTGTGTAGCGCCCTGTTCTCTGTTGGTCAATGGTATTTCATAAACTGTCCCGTCTGGGGTTGTTAGTTTAAACGATAATAATGCACCACTAAGATACCATCTGTTATTAGGGACATCAGCGTTAATATAGTGGACAGACATATTCGCCCCCGTAATCTGATACTTGACCGTATGTACACCTACTGCGTCAAAAGGGTATGCTGGGGTAATTTCAAAAGCTCCATCATCAACAGATATTTGAGCGCTTATTTGCCCTCCTCTCCTATACGCTAAGGTATTCCCGCCTTCAGTATCAGGAAAACTAGCAGTACCGCCCCCACTGGCTGAAAGTACTGCCCCATATGATTTTGAGGTAATACCGTAGGTTTGTAATTCAATCAGAGTACCAATTGGTGCGGGTATTGGTTCGCTAAGCTCCCAATATTGCATTATACCGTCAGTCCTTGCCCCATAAACGTCAGTAAGGCGTGGTAATTTTTCCCATACATCTTCTGTGTAATTAAGCATTGTCGCGCTGATATTACCCACCGTTGCAAGTTGTGTTGCCCCTTGTGATTTATTGGTTAACGGTAAATCAAGCAAAAGCGTACCATCAACGTCATAATGTTTAATATTATGCACCGCACCAGACAGATAATATCTAAACAGCCCACCGTTAGCAGCTGCTCCAAATTTATCGGTGCTAACTGTAAAGCCACTTTTAATCGTTGCTGTTATTTCATGAGACAACCCATCATACCTAAATGGGTCTGCAATGATTGCGGGCGTACTACCATCAAGGCTTAAATCTGAAACATGACCATCACCTGTTCTAAAATGGACTTGCCCTCTATCATGTATATTAAGACTGTCGCCATCTTGACCATACTGCCCGAACAATGTCATTCTTTCATTTTCAGTAGTAACACCGTAAATAGAAAGCTCTATTCTTTGCCCTTCAGTTACAGTAAATGGGCTTGATAAAACCCAGTGCTGGCTAAATCCATCTAGCCTTGCCACCCACTGCTCTAAATTTGTTGGTATATAACTAAATGCACTTCTTATGGCGTTGGTGAGTGCATTTGTAAGTGCTGGGCGCATTGGCTACCCTCCTATTAACTAACAACCCTGTTTAAACACTGTTTAAAATTAAACGTAAGGCTGTGTATTTAAAAACTCGCCACATTATGCCAATTAGCGTTTATATGCGCTTAAAATGGCATACAGGCGTTTATGGTTTAATTAATTAAGAACTCGCTGAGTATCTCAATCACTTCTTTTTCGTCATCGCTTGACAACCCTAAAAATGGCCGTGCGGGTATAGCGGCTAAACGGGGTGGCATATCGCTTGTACCACCAAATTGGTGAATAGCGCCGTATTCCATGTTTGTACCAAACTCTAGTGATTCGTCCCCGATGTTATAAGCGAGTGTGTCGCGCAGTATGTCGTTTAGCCTGAGTATTTTATCTTTGTTCTTTTTTTTGCTTTTGGCATAGTCGGGGCTAAGTGCTTGCCATGGTGTGCCGTCGGGGCTGCGTTGCTCGTCAAAGTGATCGCGGTGGGTCAACATTAAATGTTCCCCCACGTTACCCAATGCGGGCGCTAGGTTATTGGCATTTTTAATAAGCTGGGTGAGCACGTCGCTTACGGCTTGTGCGCCTTGGGTGCTTATTTGTATTTTAGCGCCTGCCATTACACTAGCCCCTCGTTAAAGGCTTGCATGTGTGTTTGCTGGTCTAGCCCTGCGATTAGTGCGGGGAGTAGGTCGGCTATTTCGTCGGCCTCTTGGCCTTTGGCGCGTTTTTCAAGGTGCGCAAAATCGCGGCACGTTTGTATGGTGTACGGGGTTTGCTTTAGTAGCTGCTGCGTTTGCTCGATTAATGTCATCGTCTTTTTTCCTGTGATTTGGTGGCATCTTTTACTAGTTGGTCTATCCAGCTTACAAGCTCTGGTTGCCATTTTTTAAGCTCTTTGCGAGCCAGTGCCCAGGCGGTAAATGCCTCGGCAAACTCTTCGTATTTGTTGGCGGCTCCGTAATAGGTTACGGGTAAGGCGTTTTTTAAAAAGGCCGGTGCGCCTGCGTAGTAATGCACTTGGTGCCCTAGTTCGTGTAGCCATGTGGCTACCACTGCATGTGCTTCGTTTTTATCCAGTGCGTTAAGTGTATCTGATATTGTGTGATCGCGTTTTAAGGTTTGTCCATTGTGCTTAAAGCTGTACTTACCTGCGTTGTTAGCGGCGAGCCTTACGGTAAGCGCTGCGGTGTCTTGCACGGCTTGCATGTCTACTTTGGCTAAGTTTTGGCTGGCTTTTACTTTTACAACTACGTGCTCAAACCCCACTGAGGTAAACCCGCCTACCCGTTTAGGGCTTCGGGTGGCGTATTGCATGCGGGCGTAAAAGTCATCTACGCCTAAGTACTCGCCTACGTCACTGCGTATGGCTGCATTTGCTTTAGAGCCTGCGCTCATTTCGTTACTTTTTACAAACAGGGTTTTAGTTTGCTTGGCGGTTAAAAAGCTGTTTAAGCCGTTAAGTACTTCGCTATCGAGCTGGGCTAATAGTGGGTCGAGCTTTAATGCTGTGACGTTTTTAGCGGTGCTGTAAGCCGATGGCACAATGCGGGTTGCTTGGTAATCTGCTACGCGCTGTTTAAGCGGTGGTTTGTCGGCCACTTGCTTTTTAGCCTGGCTTGTTAGCTGGGCGGTGTTTTTTGGGGTGTAGTCAAAGCCCGGATCAATACCGCGTGGTAGTTCAAACTCTTCGCCTGTTTTTTTGTTGGTCCAAGTGTAGTTACCCTCATCTGGCGCGGTGCCTACAGTTAGGCCACGGCGTTTAAGCTCACGTTCGCTTAGGCTAAACTTTTTACATTTACAGCCCCAGCCATTTTGTGGGCTGTGGGTATCCCACCATGGATGATCAACCGGTAAAACCAAGTTATTCCATTTTAAGTGCAGTACGCGCGGGGTTTCACTATCGCCGTGTTTGTATAGTGCATAAGGGCGTGTGGCTTTAAGCGTTTGTATTTGCCCCTCGCGCCCTGCGTTGTAGGCTTGGCGTATATTGGTTTCGTATATTAACTGGCTGCGCCATGCAGGTTCCCCGTTATGCTCCCAGCCGTAACGCGATTTAATGTTGTTAAACTCGTTTTGAAACCAGCCCAGGCTTTTACCCTCGCTTATGGCTTTATCGACTGAGGTGTAAAAGTCGTTAAGCATGTCGGCTTTGGTTACACCTGCGACCATAAATGCGCGGTTATGGGCGTTTTGCCAAACATCATCCCAACTGCTGCTAGGGGTATTTAGCTTTTGCCTAAAAAACTTTATCCCGTCTTCAAACGGCAGTGAGCCGTATCTAACAGCCATTTAACGCCCCTCATCCACTTCTAGTGCGCCTAGTAACTCACTGGCTGCCATGGCCTTTGCCATTAGCTCGCTAAAGCCCTCTGTGCTTATTTGTGGCTCTAGTTCTAGTATGCCGTCGCGTATTTCTTCTAAGCTGCTGGCGTTTTTAACCAACTGCGTTACGGCATCGCTCATGCTGTTTAAGTGAGTTTGTGCTTGTGCGGCCAGCTGCTCGGCTACTAGGTCGGCGTTGTCTTTTTGCGGTGTATTTTTAAGCGCAGCAAACCCCTTAAGTGCGGCGCTTGGCTCTGTTGGTGCGGTAAGTGGTGCAATGCTTAAAATGGCTTCGCCCTTTTCTGGTAGTGGTATTTGGGTTTTTTCGCTTACCCAACTTACCGGTACTGGGTAGTTAGCCTCGGTAAGTATTTTAAGCGCGGGGGCAAGTACGGCTATGTCGTCGGCTTCGCTGGTGTCGAATTTAAAGCGAGGTATACGGCGTGCGCCTGAGTAGCTTTTAGAGTTAAGCGCGTGCATTGGGTAAATAATATCGCGCGTTATGGTGTTGGCTACTTGTTTTAAATCGCTTTCGGTTATGTCGTTTAGTACGTCCATATGCACACTGCCCAGCGCGTTGGTGCTGGTTTTGCCGTCGGCTTGGCTGGTGAGCGTTGCCCCTAATACGGCTTTACTTTGAGTGGTTTCACACCACTTGATCATGGCTTCAAATGGGTCGGCTTGGCCGTTGGCTGCATTTTGAAAGTCGATTTCCATACCCTTGGGAATTATACCGCCTGCGTTGTGGCCGATGCTAAGCACGGCACGTAACAGGGTGGCTTTTTCGTCTTCGCTTGCGCCATTGGGGTATTTACCTAAGCGTAGCGGTAGGCCGTAAATTTCTAAAAATTCGGCTAAGTCGCGTATTGAATAGTTTTTAAATAAGTACGGCCATGCCACGGTTGAGGTTAAACCGGTGCGGTGTATATAACCCGACTTACTGCGGTGAACGTGGGCACACCAACCAAACGGGTTTAGCGCTTGGCCTGTGTAGCTGTTGTCGCGCAGCATAAGCTGGTTGCGGTTGTCGGGGTGGGTTTGAAATAGGTTTTGGTCTCGAAATTCGTAACCGGTAATAATATGCTCGCCGTTATCAAACGCCCAGTTAAGCTCGTTACATGAAAACGATTTTAATATTGCATCGCTGCAATCAAATAGTAGGTCGTCTAACCAGGTGGCATCTTCAAGTATTTCTTGAATTGCTGCGGCGTCTTTTTCTTCTTGCTCTGTTGCGTTGCGCGGCGGTTCTACTGACCAATCGTATTTAAGCCAGCCTCTGCGGCGTTTGGTTAGCTCGCTAAATAGGTGGCCGTCTTTGTCTTCCATGTCTTTTGCTAGGTCGGCCATGGCCGATAAGTCTCCGGCTTCGGCATCTTTTAATAGTTGCGACAATTTTGCAGGGGTAAGTGCTTCGCTCGGGTGCTCGGCGTACTGGCGCATTAACATGCCAATGCGGCTGTCTTGCTCTGTTTGTACTTGCTTAAAGTCGGTTGAATTTAGCGGGTTGCCGTGAATGTCTACTATTTGGTTCATGCGGTTACTCTTATGATGGGCTTAACGCTTAGCACGTATACGTCTAGCGTTTTTGTGTGTTGGTGGGCCTGTGGCAAATTTGCGGCGGTTATATCAAGCTGCTGCGTTTTAGCTGTAAACAGCTCTTGGTAACTAATTCTAAATCGGGGCATTACCACGCTGCCTTACGATCACTTGCTAGGTCGTCGCTGTGGTCGGGGCGCAAGCTGTTAGCACTTTGCTGGGCTTTGCTTGGCAATGGTGTAAATTCGATGGCGCTGCCGTCCATTTCGGCTGCCCGTATTAGCATGGCAATTGATACGGCGCTATCGCCGTGGCGTTTGTTGCCATCGGTGCCGGTGTTTTTGCCTTTATCTACCTGAGCAATACCGTTTTTAAGTTTAATTTGGCCTAGGTCGTCTAGTACGTCTTGGTCTTTGGGTAGCGTGATGTTGTTAGTTTCAAAGTAGTCTTTTAGTTTTGGCATCCACTCGCGATACCAAGCTTGTGATAAATGCACGCTATCGACTAGCTCGGTGCCGTATTTAAGGCTTGCAGCTTCGGCTAAGTAGCCGCCGTTACCTGTGGCGTCAAACGCTAGGCCGCGTAGTTTTGGTATGCGGTCACAAATATAGAGCATGATTTGCTTTTGCTGCTCGTAGGTTACGTTGCGCAGCTCGACCATAAAGGGCACGCTTAGGCTGGTGTCTTGGTTTATTTCACCAATACTGAATACGGTTAAATCGCCTTTGCGGGCAAAATCTTCACCAAAGGCGTGAGTTAGATCAGGATTTAACCTACTGAGTAAATCATCTATGTTTTGCTTACACCATGTGGCTACGTCTTTTACGCGCTGGTCTTCTGTCCAGCTTTCAAAGTCGGTGGGGGCTTCATAGCGCAGTACTTTGCAGTCGTCACTTAAGGCACGTTCACGCAATCGGCGGCTTAGGTATTGCCCTGCGCCTTGGCTTGGTACGCAGTATAGCTCTTCGTTTGCGGCATCCTGTGTGGGGTAAAAATCAACTTGGTTAGCTAGCCATTCGTCTTCTTTTTCTTGCGTCCATTCTTGCCCACTTACCAAACAAATGCGTTTATATAGGCCGTGTTTTAGCGCTTTATCAATGGGGATATGATGCACGGAATACTTTTTAGTGCCGCGCCTAGCTTGGGTTATTAGGGTATTAAATAGGTTATCTACCCCGTTATGGGTTGAAATAATACGTACTCGACCGCCCCACATAGTTAAGGCCATAGCGGCTTTTAGTACTTCGTCTAACTTGTCGTGGAATGCGGCTTCGTCTATTACTACGTTGCCTTGACGGCCACGCAAGTTACGTGGGTTAGAGCTAAGCGCGACAATTTTTTTGCCTGTATTTGGGAATTTAATTTCAAAGGTGTTGATTGATCGCTTTGTGCCGTCGGGGTCTTTTTCTTCAAAAATGCCCTCTTCCACTTCACCCATAACCATGTTGAGCTTTTGCGCCCAAAATGCACAGGCGTCTATAAACTCCTTAGCCATTTCTTTGTCTGAGCCAAGATAGTAGGTGTTTTGGCCGTTTGCGGCTGCCGCTGCGCTTAGTACGTCGTCGAGTGCTTCGGCAAAGGTTAACCCAGTACGGCGCGACTTTTCGGCAATTTTTACTATTGCTTTGTCTTCCATCCATGCTTTTTGATAGCCAAAAAGTATGTCGGTGCCCATGGCAACCGCTAACGAACCTGCCACTTTACTAAGCGGTAGCTCGTTGGTTTGGGTAACGCTTTGCGCGGTGCTAGTCATGCTTTAGCCCTAATATGTCGCGTTTGAAAAAGGCCAGCATGTCGTCTGCGGTTTGCGGTAAGTTTTCGTTTTTAACCTTTTGGTCTAGGTCTTTGGCGAGCTTTTGCGCGTAGGCTTTTTCGATTTCTTGCTGGCGTTTGTGTGCGGCCATGGCGGTTTGCTCTAGGCGCTGGGCTGCTAGCATGGCATCTTTTATGGTGTCGATGTCTACCGCTGCGTCTTCGTCGGGGTTCATCATTTGTTGCTGCATAGCACGGAACAATTGAGAACGGCCCATTTCTAAAATTAGCTTGGTGGTATCGCCTGTGGGCTTTTCGCCCAGCTCTGCGGTAAGTGCTTTAGTTGACTCGCGCAGGTCGCGTAGCTTTTGGCCTATGGCTTCGGTTTTTTGCGCATGGCGGCTTAGGCCACTGCGGCTAATAGTTGCGCCCTCGTCTAAGCCTGACTCAATAATAAGGCTGTTTACGGCGTCGAGTATTTCGCCCTGGCTAAAGCGTTTGTCGCGTAGCATTGAGTCGAGCTGCTTTTTAATGTCTTCGGGCAGTAAATCAACTTTGCTGGGCTGGCCTCTGCGGATTGACTCGCTCATAGTTAACCTCGTGGCCCAGGGCGTTTAATGCCGGGCACTACGCTTATGCCCTCGGCTACGTCGATGCCTGATTGCGTTATACGGGCTACCCATGTGTTAGCACTGAGTTTATCGAGTGTTATATAGCCGTTTTGCTCTAACCAATTGAGTAAGGTTTTAAGCTGATCGCGACTGCAACCCAGTGCATAGCGCTGTAGTACATCGGCTAGCATGCTGGTATTAGCGCCAAAATCGGCGGATTCTTTTAGCGTTATAAGTATGCTAATTCGTTGGTGCTCGGCTTGAACTTGTAACATTGCCATGGTGGTTTTTCCTGAATTAAATGTGGGTTAGCCTGCTTAGCTGTCGTTGCTGCGCGTGCCTCTGAGTTCGTTTTCCATTAGTAGGTCGGTTAAGCGTTTTAGGTCGGTGAGCTGTGGGTTTAGTCCGTCTATTTTGCCGCTCACTTCTATTAGGCGTTTATCAAGTTCGTGTAGGTCGTCGGCGTTGGGTAGGTCTTCTACTGTTTTTTCTACGGCACTTAAACGGCTTTCTAACACCTCATGCACCTTTTTAGTCACAAAGGTACTGCGTAGCCATGCCAGTGCGCCAGCGCCTACTATGGCTACACAAACGGTTATAAATGCTTTTTGCCATTCAAGAATAAATTCCATGCTAGTGCCTGTAATGCTGTTGTTGTATTTCAATGAGTGATTGGCAATCGACACAGGTGCTACAGTTTTTAACTGCGTCACGGCGTTGCTTTGGTATGTCTATGCCGCACTCTTGGCAGTGCATAAACGTCGCCCCTGGTTTATTTGCTTGTTCGCGTTGAATAGATAGCGCGGCATCTAGCAGGTGTTGTTCTGTTTTTTGTGCGTCGTCGATTGACATCAATAGCGATCCTTTTTAAAGGGTTAAAATAATCTCTGGCCCCAGCGAACCGGTAAGCAAAGGTAATTTATTTGTTTGCGAAAAATCGGCGGGGGTGTGTTCGTTACTAGGAACCAATTCACTTAAAAGCCCTAAGCGTTGGTAAGCTTCTGCAACCAGTTCTGAGCAAAACAAACTTGATAAGCATTCTTGGTTGGCGCCTAACAAACCGTCGTAAGCTGACTTTATAAGCTCAATTTTATTTTGCTCGTAGGGTCTATTGGCAATGTCTTTACGAAAACAATTTAGCTTTTTTAAACTGGCTGAGTCGGCTTCAAACCCCTGTAATTGGCGCACTGCAATTTGCCCGTTGTATTTGGTCACTCGTTCACGTAACGGAACTAGTTGCACGCCTTGGCGGGCTTGACCGCTTTGTAAGTCTTTAATGTTTGATAAGGTGGTTGACTCCCACACACACACAAAGTCATATTCAGGCAATACAAACACCATCCCCACATGTGACCACTTTGAACCAGTGGCGAACTTAATCCCTGTACTAACAGGGCCTTTACCGCTAAACAAAACAATGTCACCTGTTTTTAACGTTGTTCTTATATCTTGGTATTTCATTTTTTATCTTCCTTACAAAGTAGGCGTTGGCGTTTGTGCTCTTTTTTAATTGCGGACTGCAAGGCGTTCCATACCTGTTTAGCTTTTGGATTGTTATTTAACATTTTGTTGGTAAATGACTCGGGGTGCTGTGAGTCGTACTTTTTACCCGTGGCCTCTTCGTAGCTTGGCTTAACTACGTGCTGCTCTATTTCACTAAATACTAAGGTAAGTGCTAACTCTTTAATTACGGTGTTTTGCGCTGTGGTAAGCGGTTTTACTTTAGCGGCCATTGGATTCTCCAAAACGTTTTTTAAGGGCTTCACGGGCGTTTTTAAAGCTTTGCTGGCCGTCTACCCGTAGCTGTATGTCGATGGCTCTAACTGATTGCCAACCTTTATTAAAATGGCTTTGCATGGTGCCGCAATGACTGTGCATTGGTATTTTGCGCGGGTCGAATGGCATATTGTGCATGCGCGCATCTACCTCTTGCTCCATGCGTTTCTCGCGGCCTTTTTGATAGGACCAATCCCAATTTTTACCCATTAGGCCACCCCGCTTAACTGATTTACTGCAAATTCAGTTACATGAGCTAGGCGGTTATACCAGCCCTCTAAGTTTGGTTTTTGGCTTGAGTCGTTTGCGCAAATACGGGCGTACTTACGGCCACGGTTTACGCTGAGCAAAACGGTTAGGCTAAGGGCTGGGCGTTCTAAAATGGCAGCTAGGGTTTTTGGCCCCATGCGACCATCGGGCTTTGAGTTGACTAATCGCTGGGTTAATTGGGTCATGGCGGGTGCGCCGTGCTGTACTGCGCCATCTAGCAGCATAAAGTCAACACCTGCGGGGCTTTGCTCGCAGTGCATGGCACGCCAATAATCACGGTGATACAGGCTAACCGCTTGAGCAAGCGTTAGGTTTTTAATATCTACATGTGGGTAAGCGCGCTGGCTTATACCGTATTTGGTAAGGCCGCCACGGTCTGATGCACCATTATTTAACCCGCCATCGCTGCGCAAGCCACCCTCTAAATACAAGATAGGTAATATGCACTGGGCAAATTTAAGCGAGTACGGGGCAAGCGCGTTTTGCACTTCGGGCACTTGTTTAAAGTAATTTAAGTTGAGCGGGTTGAATACGAACATACCGAAAAGCCTTGTTGTTTTTCGGTATTGTGGGGGGTTGTGCTTAGGTGTTGGCCGTGCGGGATTTCGGGAAAATTTAGTTAAAAAGTAGACAACGGCAATAAAGTTTTTTATGGTACTGCAAGTTTGATTTTTTCGCTAGTTACTATTTAAAAGGACTTAATTTATGAAATACCCTGCTCTTGCCTTACTTGCTTTGTGCGCCTTACCAATCCACGCAAAAATTTACCAATGTATTGTTGACGATGTGCCCACATTTAGCCAAACGCCGTGCGCACCGGATGCTAAAGAGCTGCATTTAAAAGTAACAAAAGCCCCGGATACACAAGGTGTAAGCAATGATATTTTGCAACAATGCACTGAGCTTGCAAAAAATAGCGGCGGCTGGCGCGATCCTAATTCGTTTATGGTTGTATCGCATGAAAAGCAGTGGCGCAATGATGCTAGCGGCGCTAGATTGGTTTTAGCTATGCAAGTTAATGCTAAAAATGGTTATGGTGGGTATGGTGATTCTAAGCCGTTTAATTGCTTTTTAAATCACAGTGGTACGGGTTTAAGTACTGTTCAAAGATGGGTTAACTAGTAATAAAAAAGACCGCATAAAGACGGCTTTTTT
>NZ_BADT01000219.1 GCF_000239855.1 Pseudoalteromonas sp. BSi20652
ATTAAAATGATCGTGCACCTCATCGACAGAGGTTTTATAGGTGCCTTTTCTTATTTTATCTTCATTTTCATTACTCCACTCGATGATTTCCTTTTCGAACAATGTCATTAAATCAGGATGTTGAATAATGCTATTAGTTAATAAAATTGGATTTACACTTTTATCTCCTTCCCAAAATCCTTTAATTGCTTTACCTGCAACCGCAACAGCTTCTCGAGCCACAAGGGCCGCAATTTCATGGAACGGATGCACGTCATGATCTTTAGCTAATTGACTGTGAGTGGGATCAGTTCCAGTTTTACTAATCAAGGTTTGTGCATCATCAATCTGATGCGATACGGTTTCGATGATATGGTGAATTGCAAAGCTGCTTACTAAAATAAATATCTCACTGCTGTAATGTAGCATTTTTAATATTAAGTCAGCGACAAAATCGTTTTTGGTCTTTTGTTAGCTCGTCACGCCATGCTAAAAACTGCTCGTATTTTGCTAGTATATCTACAAAGTCCAACCCTTGATATTGGGTGTTGTCTTTTTTAGTATCTGCAGTTTGAGAGGCTGCTAGATCAGCT
>NZ_BADT01000218.1 GCF_000239855.1 Pseudoalteromonas sp. BSi20652
TTTTTTGTTGCTTGAAGGGTATACAATTGGCATGAATCTTTGTCTAGTTAGGATACGATTTTTGCATCGTTAAATAGACCCCATAATCAGGCGAACAGAACTTACTTAGCTTTTAACAGACAATGTAAGTGAGTAGTTGTATTTTTTTTGCTCAAGTAAATGTTCTTTATGGGTACTTGGGCTCCACGAATCATCGCCACCTACGCCCATATGTTGATGATCAATGTGTACATGTACGCAATTATCAGCAATGAGTTCGTTAGTGTGTTTTGCTTGCGTTAGCATACTTTGCGAATACTCGCTGGCTGCAAATAAAAACGCGCCAGTCACGGTTAAGTTATTAATACTCAGTAATTGGCAATCACTTCGCACGCCGTTGTCGGTTGGGAATATATACGGTGTATGTAGCTCATTTAAGCTCAAGCTGTAATAACCTAAACGTGCTGCGGCTTTGCGATCTGGGTAGTTTTCAAAAGGCCCTAAACCCAGCCAGTTTACTTTTGTATCGCTTTGCTTGTTAAGCGTTGTACTTAGTCCTATACGCGGCATTGGCGGCAGAGTATCGTTTAGTTGCACGCTAATATTTAAGCTAATATTGCCGGTATTATTTAGTGTATATAACCATTGTGTTTTTGCTTGTAGCACGCGATTAAATTGGTAATTAAATACACAAGTAATACGTACATCAACGTTTGATTGCACTGCGTGAATTGAGCTACATGTGCGCTGCCATTGCCCTATACCTGCACGCAACCAACGAGCCTCCCATGCATTAGGGTCAAGGTTGTCTACTTCGCTTACGCCAATGTCGTTATCAAGTGGGGCGCGATAAAAGTTATCAACCAGTGGGCTACTAATAATCTGAGTATCGTTTTGTAACCACTGCTCTATAAGCCCTGATTGCTTGCTAAAAACAAGTTTAAATTTATCGTTTTCAATACATAGGTGGGAGTCGGTTTCACTAACACTTATAGCGTTTTGCTCAGATGATGATGCAAATGACTTACTGCTTAAATTGTTACTATTTATAAGCTTAAACTGCTCGGTGTTTAATACATGCTCTGCACTTGCAAAGCTACAATCGTTAATAAGTGCTACATCTAAATTAAGGTGATATTGCGCACCTTGCTCAAACGCTGTTTTAGTTTTAATTGTTAACGTGTGTGTACTTTGCGGAGCAATATTAAGTACATGCTCGCCTTGATCAACACAGATGCCATTTTGCATTAATTGCCAAATAAGCTTTTCGTTATCGGTTGCCCTAAATACATAATCGCTAAATACATCAATGGTGTATTGGTTTTGATTTTGCTCACGCAATGTAAATTGTAAATGTTGCTGGCTGTATTTAGCTTCAAACAGGCTAGGGTGCGGCGTGCGGTCTGGGAACAATAAACCGTTTATACAAAATTGACGGTCATTTAGTTCATCACCAAAGTCGCCGCCGTAAGCCCAATAATGCTTGCCGTTTTCGTCTGTTTTAGATAAACCTTGATCTACCCAATCCCAAATAAAGCCACCTTGTAGGCGAGGGTATTCTCTAAATGCTTGCCAGTAATCGTCAAAGCTACCTAGGCTATTACCCATAGCATGGGCGTATTCACATAAAATAAGCGGGCGAGTTTCACCGGGTAGGCTTAGCCACTTTTTAATTGAATATTTTGGTACGGCGTCGTCGGCAATATGCGTATCTACACGGGCGTACATTGGGCAAATAATGTCGGTAGCCGTTGTGTTTGCGCCCCCGCCTTCGTATTGCACTGGGCGAGAGGGGTCAAAGCTTTTTGACCAGCCGTACATCGCATCATGATTTGCGCCGTGTCCGCATTCGTTTCCTAGTGACCAAATAATAATTGAGGCGTGGTTTTTATCGCGCTCAACCATTTGTGTATAGCGCGACATAAATGCACCAGCCCACTGCGGGTCGCTTGCAAGCCTACCCATTGGGAACATGCCATGGGTTTCTATGTTTGCTTCGTCCACTACGTATAAACCTAGCTCGTCGCACAGCTCGTAAAAACGCGGGTGGTTAGGATAGTGAGCAGTACGTACAGCATTAAAGTTATTTTGCTTCATCAGCTTAATATCTTCAATCATATCAGCGGTAGTAACTGCATGACCATTTTCTGGGTGGTGCTCGTGGCGGTTAACGCCGCGTATAAGTAACGATTTGCCATTTAAACACAGTTGCCCGTTGAGTATTTCTACTTTTCTAAAGCCAATGTTGTAGGCTTCTGCATCTACTGTGTTGCCTTGCTCATCAAGCAGGCTCACAACACAGCGGTATAAGTAGGGGGTTTCGGCGGTCCATTTTTTAGGGTTTAGTATATCAATGGTTTGAAATACTACATCGCTCCAGCCGCCTTTTTCATCAACACGTTTATTGTTAGTGCTTTGAATTTGTGGCTCACACAGTGTTTGCTCATTATCAAAAACCTGTACTGCTACTTGGTAGTTTTTTGGCGCATTTATCGCGGTTTTAATATGTAGCGTTGCATCGCGGTAGCAGGCGTCTAAATTGGGGGTTATAAACACATCACGTATTTGGTTTTGTGGTTTTGTAAGTAAGTTAACATCGCGAAAAATACCGCTTAGCCACCACATGTCCTGATCTTCTAAATAACTGCCATCGCTCCAACGAATAACCATAACGGCAATGCGGTTAGTGCCTGCAACTAACAGTTCGCTTAAATCAAACTCGCTCGGTAAGCGGCTATCTTGTGAATAACCCACCCATTGCCCGTTACACCACAGGTGAAAAGCCGAGTTAACACCTTCAAAAATAATATGATTACGCTGAGTTAGCTGACTTTCGCTTATATTAAATTCAGTGCGGTAACAGCCTGTAGGGTTATCGCTTGGTACAAAAGGCGGGTTAACTGCAAACGGATATTTAACATTACAATAAATAGGTTTATCAAAGCCGTGTAATTGCCAGTTAGAAGGCACTGTAATGTTTTGCCAGTCGCTGTTTAGTGTTTCACTCAGCAATGACTCATCAACCGCTTCGGGTTTATCAAATAATTTAAAGTCCCACTGACCGTTTAAACTTTGTTTTTGCGATTGTGTGTTAGTACGGGCATGTTCAACGCTTTTAAAACTATTGAGTGGGCTGTGCGCTTTTACTTGATTAACTTGTACTGAAATTGGGTTTTCCCAATCGCGGCGATTAATTATGTGCTGTAAAGAGGTCATGTTTATCCTATTGCATAAGCGGGCAATTATTATGTGCTAAATATAGCTAAAAATAATCACAGGGGTTATGCTTAAAGCTCTCCTTTATTTATCCAAAACTATCATTGTAATTATGCGCTATAACATTAAAGACATACTCGATATTGGTCCGCACTGTATAGAGCGCTTTATTGATTCACAAACGCTCGCGCAAATGCCAAACCTTGAAATAGCACTTGCGGGTTGCTCAAACCTATCGGGTCGTTATTGCGTAGCACGCTCAGCACCGCTAGAACATACACTTTTTTATACGCTTGCAGGGCAGGGTAAATTAACAACACAAAATGAGCAGTACACACTTAATGCCAATACACTTATTGTGCTACCAGCAAAGCAAAGCTTTGAAGTAAAAATTGATGCTGAACATTGGGATGTTATTTGGTTAAACCTTGCAAATACTAAACGTTGGCAGCATTTAAACTTAGCGCAAGCACTGGTACTAACCGAGCAAAAACTTGAACCGTTACACCTTGCTATGGAGCTTTTATACAGCGAGCCCAATGCTAATTTACGCGAAAGCGTAACGCCTATTTTAAGTCATTACTTAAATGCTACGCTGCAAAATAACTCACAGGGTGCGGCGCATAACCGTTTAATTAGTTTATTTGAAGAGGTAGATAAGCGCTTGCAGTTTGATTGGACAATAGAGGCAATGTGCGAACATGTGCATTACTCATCGCCGCATTTACATCGTTTATGCCAAGCGCAATTTGGTAAAAGCCCAATACAACAACTTATTTATTTACGCATTGAGCGAGCTAAAAACTTATTGTTAAACACGGCTTGGCCAATTTCGCATGTCGCAAGTTATGTGGGGTACTCTAATATTTTTAACTTTTCAAAGCGCTTTAAAAAGTCAGTGGGTGTGTCGCCAAGCGAATTTAGAAAATAACGTTAGCGGCTCTCTATATTTGTATAAATTTACGGTATTGTGCGATTTCTTAAATTGCATTTTAGAGTTTTAGGTAGGTAATGCGCTCAAACCGTTTTTTAATAGTGATATTATGAGTGCTTGTACACGGCTTTATTAGCTGTGATTCATTGATTATATTTAGTAGTGTGCCACTGGCATTAACGGGCTGTGTGCTTGCGTTATTGCTGCGCGTTATGCCGCTTTCAATATCAGCAGGTGTCGGCTTTATTGCCCTAAGCGGTGTAGCGGTATTAAACGACGTGGTTATGCTGTCGTTTATTAAGCAGTTACGAAGCGATGGTTTAAGTTTGTTTGATGCAATTCACAGCGGTGCATTACAGCGCCTGCGCCCAGTATTGATGACTGCGCTGGTGGCAAGTTTAGGCTTTATACCTATGGCGCTTAATTCGGGAACGGGTTCTGAAATGCAAAACCTCTCGCGACAGTAGTGAAGTAGTGATTAGCGGGATTATTTCATCAACTCTACTAACACTATTAATATCGCCTGCACTTTATAAGCTAGTATATGCAAAATTTAACAAGCAACAAACAGCTTAGCTAGTTGCTGCTCAATATATAGCGTAAAAAGCAGCTGAAGTTTCAGCTGCTTTTTTGTTGTTAAGTACACCTTGCAGGTTAATTATATTGAAAAAGGTTATCCCAGCGCTCATCCAAAATGGTTTTTGCGTGGTCTAAATTTATTGCGCTATACACATCATTAGTGCACGTTACTAAGCGCATACGCTCCAACTTTTCAAGCGCATCGCTAATTTCAAAATCAAGATCGCACTGGTATTTGCTTTTAAACCAATGCTCTATTTGTTCATCAAGCGTTTGGGCGGTTAAGCCGCTTTCTGATTTTAGTAAAAAGGTATACGCAAGCAGGGCTTCTTTTATGTCTTCTTCTTCGGCAGCGTCAATAAGCGTGTGAAAAACACCCGCGTTATTATCAAGGTTTTTAAAGTAGAGGTTATCGCTAAGCGCTTTCATAAATTTAATTTTACGGTTTTTAAACTTACTCCATTCTTTAAAAATAAAGCTGCCAAATACTCCCATGCCAATAGCAAAGGTAATAAAATGTTGTTGGGTCATTTCTACAGCTTCACTTCTAAAGCCACCCCAAAAAGCAAACAGAGCAAGCAATAATACGATTGATGCGCCAAGTTTAGTTATAAGTACCACTGCACCGCCAACTAAAGCCGATGAGCCAATAATTGCTTTATCAATAGGGCGCATGCGTACTTCGCTATTAGGAAATAGCATTTCGAGATCGGCCTTTGGCACATTTTGAAACAGCTTTACTATAGTTGAGCTTGGCTCAAATCCCATTGGCGTTTTATTTTTAGCTGTAAAATAAGCGCTATCTTTAAAGCGAATAAACACGGCAACACGGTCGTAATTAGTAAAGTGCAGCGTTTTTTTACGCAAGCCCCAAAAGCTGGTAATCGTTTCAGTGAGTTGCGACTCGCCACGGCGATAAAATACCACCTCTTCAAAGTCGTCAAACTCAACTTCAAGGCGCACCTTAAATAGTGACTCTTCGTTTAATGCATCTTGTAAGTCTTCATTGGTGATCACTTCAAAATTAGCGGCATTAAGCACCTTAGCAAAATCTTTAGCAAAATCTCGTTGGCACTGCGCTTTTTGATCCGCCGATACAGGCGCTAACGAACGCGTATCACTGTTGGGATCAAAAGGGGCGTAGTTGTTTTTAAGTGATTCAAGTGTTGAGTGGTAATCGTAATGAATAAGGCTGGCGAGTAAATCGCAAAATTGTTTAAACGATGTTTTTTGTGTACTGCTTTTAAGCTCTTCGCTACACATATCAACAATATCTTGCTTTCTAAAGGGAATAAAACGCGCACTTTGCATAAATTTTTAACTACTGTGATAGGGAATCTAACTGCATGGGCACATAATAAAATATTCTTATAGATATTACTAATTTGTTAACGCGTTAGTACGCTGTTTTCAGCGTGTATTAACCTAAATATGTAATTATTAGCTCATTGAATACTCTTGTTCTTATTTATAAGTGAAAAGGATTTACTATGGCCATTCAAAAAAAGACTAAAAGAAAAAACGCGTAATTTTATCGACTCTAAGCATATGCTTAGCGGTATTACAGTGGCATCTTTTTTAGAGTCAACCATAGTTCCTATTCCACTTGAGGCTGTATTAGTACCGCTAATGCAGGCTCGTCGTGAAAAGCTATGGCTTATTGCGTTAATGGCAACTTTGGGCTGTATAGTGGGCGCATTGTTTGGTTATGCGTTGGGTTATTACTTATTTGATGCAGTAGGCGATTGGATTATTAATACGTTTTCGAGCTCTGAGCAATTTGAAAGCGTTAAACAGCAAATGCAAGATCAAGGTTTTTGGTTTGTAATAACACTAGGCATAGTGCCTATTCCGTTTCAAATAGCGATGCTTGCAGCAGGCGCAACTAAGTACTCTGTTTGGCTGTTTTTATTGGCCTCGGGTATTGCGCGTTCTATTCGTTACTTTGGCTTGGCTGTTATTGTTTATTATGCAGGTAATGAAGCTGAGCGAATCATTAGCAAACATAAAACTAAGGCTATGATTGGCATTACTATTTTAGTGTTGGGATTGTGGGGACTTAGTACCTTTATTTAATAGATCTAAGTGGTTTTTTGTTTAGTGATCTCATTGTTTATTAATGTGAGTTTCGTCCTTATTGTTTGCACATTTACTACACTTTTTAACGTTTTCGTAAGGAAGTGTCAGTGAGGGTAATGCTTTGTAAATCATGAAATTAAAATAGAATGTTTGGGTCATAATGGGGATATTAATAATAAGGAATAACCTTAATGACCAACTCCCTTTTTAAAGCTGCATTACCCTTAAGTCTAATTACTATTTTGTCGGGCTGCGGCTCTGATGATAGCTCAAGTTCTACAGGCTACATCCAATTGTATAACGGCTCTTACAATAGCCCATATACGCGTTTGTTTGTTGAAGAAACAGAACGTTCAGGCGCTGATTTTGCCGATGTAACTACTCGCCATAACTATAGCACAGGCACTTATGATGTAAGTTTTGAATACCTAGATGCTAACGACAGCTATATAACAATTAGCGACCAAGAAATTTCTATTAAAGGCGACAAAACACAGCTAGTAGTAATGAGCGGCAACTTTGATGAGCCTACATTTACAGAGCTTAGCGTACCTATTACAAGCGATACGGGTGAGTTTAACTTAGGGTTTTATAATATTGCAGGGGAGGATACTAACTACGATATTTATTTAGCAACTGATGATGGCGTATTTGAAAGCGCGACACTTTTTTCATCGGCTCAATATTTAAGTGAGTTAGATCTGCAAAGCATTGATGAAGGCTATTACACTATTTACATAACCGAAGCGGGCAGCAGTGATGTTGTGTACGAGTCGTCATCTGTTTATTTATACGATGAAGCAAGCTATGTAGCAATGATCCGCCCAAGTTATGCTACAGAAGAAGGCGGTATTACGCTTGATGTAGTAACCGATAACAACTACGTTACTGAGCTTAAACATCAATCTGCCCTGGGGCAATTACGTTTTATAAATACGGTTGATGACTACTCGCCAGTGAGCTTTTCTGCTACACGCGGTACAACTGTAAACACAACAAATACAGTTGCTAGTGACTCTTATACAGATTATGTTGAACTTTCACCTAATAGTTACAGCGTAGCGATGTACGACGAAGAAGGTACAAAACTAGCTGATAACTTTTTAATGACGCTAGAGCGTGAGCAAAGTGCGGTGGGTATTTTTTATAACGACGTTGATAACGGTTTACGTATGATGAGCGTTGAAGAAAACCTAACACCAAGTAGTTACAGCCATACGGTATCGGTTGTAAACCTAATTGAAAGCTATGCAGGGCAGTCGGTTTCAGATGTTGATGTGTACTTTACACTTAACGGCGAAACGGTAGACGACACCAGTAACGTAGTCGATGGCCTAGATAAGTACGACCAAGAAGGGCAGGTTGTAGATAACGAAATTTACACGGTTTATGTTGTATATGAAGACAACGGCCAGCAAATTGTGCTTATTCAGCAAAGCGATATGGACTTTACACAAGAGGGTAACTACATATTGATTTTAGAGCATGATGAAACAACAAGCTCAGGTTATAAGATGACCCTAGATCGCACTATTACCGATAGTGTTGAATAAACCTAAACATATTAAGTAGCATAAAGCCTAAGCACTTTAAGTACTTAGGCTTTTTTATTGAACAAAATTTACCTACTCATTAATAATTAGGTACACTCAGGGCATAATAATTAATAAGAGTGTGCCATGGATGATTTAGTTGGGTTAGCCGTCATAGTAATACTGGTTGTAGTTGCCGGTGCTATTTGCGGCTTAATAGCGCTAGTGCAGTTAAATGGATTAAAACAAGAAGTTGCTGTTTTAAGGGCCAAAATAACACATCTACAAACACATAAATCGATATCGCAAAGTGAACCTCAAAGTGAAGCATCTACGGTTCAGGCAGCGCTTTCAAGATCAGAGCCAATTACTCATAAAGCACAGCCAAACTTAACGTCCCAAAACGCGTTGCCACCTGTAATAAATCAGCCATCAGCGCCTCCTAAAAAAGCCAAACCAGCTGAAGCATCAGCTATAGAATTACTATTTAATAAATTACGCGCAGGGTTTGAAGAGAACTGGATGACCTGGATAGGCGCAGTTGCTCTTGCGTTTGGGGGCATATTTTTAGCTAAATACAGCCTAGAAGCGGGTTTATTATCGCCTGTAATGAGGTTGAGTTTAGGCGGCTTATTTGGGCTTGGCTTAATTGCAGCTGCGGCTTATTTACACCATAAACGTATTATATTTGAAGGCTTTAATAATTACATACCCGCAGCGCTTGCTAGTGGCGGGTTTATTACCTGTTTTGCTTTAACGCTTTTAGCTTACAGCAGTTACGACATGCTGAGCCCTACCGTGGCATTTTTTGCGTTAGCTATTATAGCAATTAGTGCAAGCGCGATGGCGCTTAGGTTGGGCCCGCTATTGGCCGTGCTTGGTATTATTGGCGCTTACAGCGTACCAATATGGGTTAGCACTGGCAGTGGTAACTTATTTGCGCTGTTAATGTATATTGGCTTTGTAAGCCTGTCGGCTGCGTTAGTTGCACATAAAGTGCAGCGAGCTTGGTTGTGGTATTTATTATGGGCTGGGCACATTGGCTGGTATTTAGTTGGTTTTACGCTACTTAAAGTTAATACCGTTTGGTTAATGGGGGCATTTGCTTTACTTAGTATTATTGGGTTAATTGCTATACCGCGATTGGGCTTAAAATTGAATGTTAGAGAGCACCGCCCGCACAGTTTAAAACGCTTACTTAAAGTGCTTCCAGATCACCTCTTATTACTCGCTTTTATAGCGCCCTTAATATTTACCATGCTAATAAGTCACTTTGATATGCAGTGGCAAACAATCGGCGTGTTAAGCATTGTATTAGTGTTGTTTTTAGTCCTTAAAAATAGCCGTTGGGATATTTGGCAGGGCGTAGCGTTAGTTATATCAACGCTATTAGTGATAGGCGCTGAACGCACGCATCTTTCGCCAAATCTATTTGATGACGCACTCTTTATATTCAAAAATGAGTATGGTTTGGGTTTATTACTCGGATTGTTACTTACCGCTTTTGGGCTCTATTACGGTAAAAAACAGATTAAGCGTTTAGCGTTTCATATTACGGGGGCATTTAGTGCATTTGTAATGATAGCGACTTTATATACGCTTATTCCTAATTCTGCGTTAAGTACTGCATATCCACTTTGGGCCGTTGTATTGTGTATAGTGGCCGCTATTTTAATAAAGTGTGCGCAGCATAATACAACGCTATTTCAGCGTTTTACTTATTGGGTAGGGGCTAATGCCAATATTACGTTAGCAATTACCATGCTATTAAGTGACAGCGGCCTAACCATTGCACTTGCTGTGCAAGTACTGGTTATAAGTGTACTTATTAAGCGCTATAGCGTGCCTATGCCGCATTGGCCTATTAAAGCATTAGTTGCTGCGTTATTACTGCGCTTAACGCTTGCGCCTTGGACGCCAAGCTACGATGCGCTAACGGTATTTGGTTTGCATTGGAGTATTGTGGTTTATCCGTTATGCATTGCGTTATTTTTTGCCGCAGCTAGGTGCTTTAAAGCATCTCAATTAAAAGTATGGGTAGAAGGTGCAGCCCTTCATTGTTTAGCGCTTTTTATTACCACCGAAACAAGTTATCAGCTAGTTGGGCATTATCCGCAATTTGATTCCCTTAACTTTTACGAACAAATACTCCTTACCTGTAATTGGCTGGCATTAGGGTGCGTGTATTTACACAGAGCAAAACTTGCCGGTACGTTAGCTAAGTTATACCAAGTGGCGGGCTTTGCACTTGCAGGGTTGGCAGGGCTTTTTGCTATTAAAACACTACTTGAAGACAACCCATTATTTGAATCACTTTACATAGGTGAGCTGCCAATATTTAACTGGTTATTACTATTGTGGTTAGTACCTGCAGGATTAACGCTTTGGCTGGCCAAGCTTGTAAAACCAATAAATGCTAAAGCGACGCCATTTATATTGGCCGTTGCGGGTGGGTTTATATTATTGGCAATAAATAGCTTTATTCGCCAATACTGGCAAGGTCCTTACATATACTTATCAAAAGGCGCAAGCAATGCCGAGCTTTATAGCTACTCTGTTATTTGGTTAGTAATGGGGGCGGGTACTGTTATTTTTGGTCATTTAAAAAACCAGTTATTAATACAAAAAATAGGCTTAGGCTTACTAGCTGCAGTTATTGTTAAAGTGTTTTTAATTGATATGGCTAATTTAACGGGCTTACTTAAAGCGCTTTCGTTTATTGGATTAGGACTTTCGTTAGTGGGGTTAAGTTGGTTGTTTCAAAAGCTTAGAAGCCGTGCAAATCCGATTTAACTTTATGAACACTTTATAAAGCAAAGCCCAGTGAAGATACTGGGCTTTTTGTTTTACGCTATTACTTTATAGCTTTTAACTAGATCACTTTTTACTAGCTTATTATGTACTGTGATTAAGCAGTGCCTTTAGTTTGCCCGGTTTAATTGGCTTACTCAAATAATGAATATTAGCGGCTTTTGTTTCTTGCTTAAGCTCGGTGTCGCGCACTGCGGTAATTAAAATAGCGGGTACTTGGCTTTGCCATATTTCGCGCAGGGTTTTAATCAGTGTTATGCCGTCGCAGTCACTACCTAATTGATAATCCATTAAAATAACATCGGGGGCGCTATTTTGTTTTGCGTGCGCGAGTACTTTATCTACATTATCAAACAATGTGTAATTAGCCTGCCACTTTTTAAGTAAGCTTGCCATTGCAGCTAGGTTTTCTGGATCGTCGTCTACGGCAACAATATTAATTGCTGCACGGTTTTCTATTAAGTTATTTGCTGTCGGTTTTTGCTGCACAAATTGCACATCGCCGTAGGGCACTTCAATACTAAAACGGCTACCTTTATTTGGCTCTGAATGCACATCAAGCGGCAAACTTAGCAAGTCAGCCATACGTTTTACCACACCTAGGCCTAAGCCTACGCCTTTGTTATCGCCCGATTCTACGCGATAAAAGTCGTTAAATATTTTAGCTTGCTCTACTTCGCTAATACCTGGGCCTGTATCCCATACTTCTATTCGTAAATTATGCTTTCGGTTCCTGCAGGCAATTAATACACGGCCATTATCGGTGTATTTAACTGCATTAGAGACCAAATTTTGAATAATTCGGCGCAGATAGGTTATATCACTGTGCACAACTTGCTGGTTTGAACGCACACTAAGCTTAAGGCCTTTATCACTCGATAAAATAGCGTATTCACTTTGTAGGGGCGCTAAAATATCTTCAATATAAAAGTGGCGAGGTGTAGGGGTCATAGCGCCTTGTTCTAGCTTAGCTATTTCAAGCAATGCCGACATTAAATGCACGGTTGAATCAAGACTGTCGCCTAGTTTTTCAAAGCTGTTTTGGTTAGTGCTATCGAGCTGTTTTTCGTCAATGGCAGCAAGGTATAAACGTGCTGCGTTTAACGGTTGTAAAATGTCGTGGCTCGCCAGTGCTAAAAAGCGCGTTTTACTATCGTTGGCTTGCTCTGCTTCTCGTTTGGCTAAAGTAAGTGCTTGCTCGGTTTGTACACGGCTATCTATTTGAGCTTGTAAGTCTTTATTAATAGTTTGCACTTCTTGAGTTCGCGCTTCTATGCGGTTTTCAAGATCCATGTTTACTTCTTCAAGCGCATTTTGTGTACTTATGTGTTTAGTAATATCCGAGAAGCTGGTAACAAATCCGCCATCGGGCAGTGGATTACCAATCATCTCGTACACTTGTCCATTACGACGATGACGAATAAAGTGATGCGAGCTGCCGTATTTCAAGTGCTGTACGCGTTTTTCTACTTGGCGTTGTATTTCGCCAGGGCCACATTCACCACGGTTAGCGTTGTACCTTATAATGTCCTCTATGGGTTGACCTACTTCTAAAAAACCTTCTGGGTAGCCAAACATTTCGCCGTAACGTTTATTCCATGCAACGAGTTTTAAATCTTTATCGACAACCGAAATACCGTGACTTAAATTTTCAAGCGAAGTAAACAATAGGTTTTGATTAAATTGCAGTGCTTGCGTAGTTTCGTCAAAAAAGTTTACAACTTCCTCAAACGCCATACGTTTACCTGATGAAACAGTGTGTATTAATGCTTGCGCTGATGATGCACCAAGTACACCGGTTAATGCGCGTTCGCAATAGGCTATAAAGTCAGAATCAGGATGTGCGTTGTTGTCGCTTAAATGATGAGCAAGTGCATAATGCGCTAATACTTGTTGGCTACGCTGAATACCTAAAAAGGTTTGTAGTAATATTTTAAAATCGTAAACGGTCGCTTTTACATCTTTGTTTAGTCGTCTTGATAAAATAGACTGATCTTTAGGATTAACAAATGCAGCGGCCTGAATTTTATCAATTAAGCGCTCCTCAGCCCCAAGTGAAAAACTAATGTAACACCCAATATTGGCAAACAAAGCTATCAATGTTCCGCGCGTTATAAGCGTTTGTTGCAGTTCGCTGTCAAGTGTTGCACCGGCATCAAGTATTGGCAGCATTAAAAACAGTACCCAGCAACTAAAGCCAGCAACTAAACCTGCATACACCCCATACGCATGGCCTTTTCGCCAATATAAACCGCCTACAATAGAAGGTAATAATTGCGTAACAAGTGAAAATGCAACTAAACCCATGCTTGCCAGTGCAGTGCTGTGGCCAAACCATTGTTGGTAAAAGTAAGCCAATATTAAAATACCGGCAATAGCAAAGCGCCTTACAAGTAAAATTTGTGACTTATAACTGGTGGTAATTAAATTGCGTTTAAATTTACGACGCAGTATAAGAGGCAATACGACATCGTTAGATATCATCGTACTTAACGTAAGTGTTGCTACTACAATCATTGCTGTTGCTGCTGACAAACCGCCTATAAATACAAAGGTCGTTAAAAAGGAATTGTCGTTAATTAGCGGTAGCGCAAGCACAAAACTGTCGGGCGAGTAACCACTGCCAATTCCAGGATGAATTGCCGCTGTCGCAATAGGTAAAATCATTGCGGCAGTTAACAATAAATACAGCGGAAAAGCCCACCGAGCGGTAAGTAAGTGACGTTTGTTTTGGTTGTCGACCACGGTTACATGAAACTGGCGTGGCAAACATATAATAGCTGCAGCGGCCATTAAGGACTGACCAATAAAGTTAAAGCTAAAAAGTTAAAGTCGCTCCAGTGTGCCCAAATCGATTCAGTTACTTTATTTGTGGTGGCTTCGGGTAAATTGAAGAGTGTAAATACTGCAAGGCCCGCTACGGCAACAAGTGCAATAAGTTTGATCATAGATTCAAATGCAACAGCAAGCATTAACCCGGAACGATATTCAGTAACATCAACTTTGCGAGTACCAAAAAATATCGCAAATAGAGCCATAATCAATGTCGCCGAAAGGGCAAGCATATCGCCTGAAATTTTAGTGCTACTTTGCAGTAGTAAAAAGCTGGTACTAAGCGCTTTCAGTTGCAATGCAATATAAGGGATAGTTGCAAGCAATGCGATTACAGTAACCATAATTGCTGTAGTTTGACGTTTACCATAACGAGCTGAGATGAAGTCAGCGATGGTGGTTATGTTTTGCTTTTTACTAACCAGTACTAGTTTACGTAAAAAACCTTGCCCGAAAAAAAATAACAATGCAGGACCAAGTAAAATAGGCAAATAACTCCAGCTGCTGGTGGACGCAGTGCCCACCGACCCGTAGTAAGTCCACGAGGTACAATAAATGCCCAGTGACAGTGAGTACACAAATGGATGATGGCTAATGCGCTTTGCCAAAGGCGTTGTTTTATCGCCCCAGTTGGCAAGCCAAAACAACAAGCCTATATATCCTAAAGCAACAAAAATGAGTACGGCAGTCATGGTGTTATTAAACCTTATTATTGTAAATAATCCCTCAATCCTATGAGCTTTTAATACAATACCAGAACTGAAGTTAAGTGTGAGACTTGAATTTAAAATAAATTTTTATTTTATTTCTATCTTATTGAATATTAATAATAATTATAAAACCTCCAAAAGTATAAGACTAATGTCGCATTAATAAGCCGTACACATATCAAGTAACTAAGTGGATCTATAAAAATAAGCTAAGCAGTTGAAATTAATTAAAAATAATGACAATTATGCTATTAGTTAAATGCAGTTTACGTAAACGTTAACATACTGTTACGACTATGGTCTCAATTCAATATCTAACAAGCGTTGCTAAATTGGTAAGCGAAGATAAAAAACCACTCATCGCAATATTGCGGTGCTTAAAGGGGAAAACAAAAATGGCTTTTAAAGATGAAGAACAAGCAAAAGCTTATTGGGCAGAAAACATTTCGCTGTTATTTAAACTATTAGCAGTGTGGTTTATTGTGTCTTTTGGCTTTGGCATATTACTGGTTGATGTACTTAATGAAGTACGTTTTTTGGGGTTTAAACTTGGCTTCTGGTTCGCCCAGCAAGGCGCGATTTATACCTTTGTTGCTTTGATTTTTGTGTACGTTTTCAAAATGAATACGTTAGATAAAAAATACGGCGTAGACGAATAGGAGCTAAGCAATGGATGTTCAAACACTCACGTTTATAATTGTTGGTTTAAGCTTTGCGCTTTATATTGGCATAGCTATTTGGGCCCGAGCGGGTTCAACTAAAGAGTTTTATGTAGCGGGCGGCGGCGTACCTCCTCTTGCTAATGGTATGGCAACAGCTGCCGATTGGATGAGCGCCGCGTCGTTTATTTCAATGGCGGGTATTATTTCGTTTGCAGGTTACGATGGCAGCGTTTACTTAATGGGGTGGACAGGTGGTTATGTATTATTAGCCATGTGTTTAGCGCCTTACTTACGTAAATTCGGCAAGTTTACTGTGCCAGACTTTATTGGCGACCGTTACTATTCACGCACCGCGCGTTTAGTGGCAATTGTATGTGCCATATTCATTTGTTTTACTTACATTGCAGGGCAAATGCGTGGCGTAGGCGTGGTATTTTCACGCTTCTTAGAAGTAGAAATTGAAACTGGTGTTTACATTGGTATGGTGATTGTATTCTTTTATGCGGTACTTGGCGGCATGAAAGGTATTACCTACACGCAAGTAGCGCAGTATTGTGTACTTGTATTTGCCTACCTTGTACCAGCCATTTTTATCTCGATGATGATGACGGGTCACTTCTTCCCACAAACCGGTTTTGGTGCCACATTAATTGGCAGTGACGGCGTGTACGTACTTGATAAATTAGATGGCTTAAGCGCTGAACTTGGTTTTGCACAGTATACCGAAGGCTCTAAGAGCATGATTGATGTGTTTGCTATTACTGGCGCGTTAATGGTCGGTACTGCTGGTTTACCACATGTAATTGTTCGCTTTTTCACTGTACCTCGCGTAAAAGACACGCGTATTTCTGCAGCATGGACTCTTGTGTTCATCGCGATTGTTTATACTACAGCCCCTGCGGTTGCAGCTTTTGCTCGTGTAAACATGGTTGATACCATTAACGGCAAAGACGGTAGCGGTACTGCTTACGCAGAAGCACCTGCGTGGATTAAAAACTGGGAACGCACAGGTTTAATTACATTTAATGATAAAAACGGCGATGGCAAAATGTTCTACACGGCGGGTAAAATCACCGATCCGAACAGTGCTAACGAAGTGAACGTAGACCGCGATATTATGGTATTAGCTAATCCAGAGATTGCTAACTTACCTGCATGGGTAGTTGCACTTGTAGCAGCGGGTGGTATTGCCGCCGCACTGTCTACAACAGCAGGTTTACTACTGGTTATTTCGACCTCCGTTTCGCACGATTTACTCAAGCGAACCCTCAAGCCCGATATTACCGACAAGCAAGAGTTACTTGCAGCGAGGTTGGCAGCCATGGTCGCTATTGTTATCTCCGCGTACTTTGGTATTAACCCGCCTGGATTTGTGGCATCGGTAGTGGCCTTTGCATTCGGCTTGGCGGCAGCGAGTTTCTTCCCTGCAATTATTATGGGTATATTCTCTAAAACAATGAATCGAGAAGGCGCCATTGCAGGCATGGTAACGGGTATTGTATTTACCGCTGCGTATATCATCTTCTTTAAGTTTGTTAGCCCAGAGCTAAACAGCCCAGAAAATTGGTTCTTAGGTATTTCGCCTGAAGGTATTGGCTTAATTGGTATGATTATTAACTTTGCAGTTGCTGCAATTGTTCTTAAGTTTACTAAACCTACACCGGTTGAAATTCAAGAAATGGTAGAAGGTATTCGTAACCCTAAAGGGTCAGCTGAAGCGCACGATCACTAGGTTACATTTATAGATATAGTTGAAAAAACATAAAGCACCAAAAGCCCGACTTTAGTCGGGCTTTTTATTTGTTTAATAAATAAGTACATTAGATTGGTACATCACCATTTAAAGAGTGAATACAATGAGTGTAGAGCAACAAGAAATAGCCCAATACGTTTGTTTGCAAGCGCCTTTTACTATGCTTGATAGCAGCGCATACGAATATTTTGTAAATCATCTTGATATTATTTACCTCACCCGCGAAAACCAGACTCAGTGGTTACAAAGTGAAAACCCTAAACTGTTTTTAATTCGCTCTGGTTTGTACGACCTAGTTGATGGCAAGGGCGATGTTGTTACACGCTTAGCGCAAGGTGACTATTTTGGTTTTCCGTCGCTGTTAACCGGCGAGGCAATTCAAAATAGATTAGAAGTACAAAAAGAGGGCATAGTGTATATGCTCTCTCAAACGCACTTTGATTTTTTACGCAGAGAATATAAATCGTTTGAGCAATACTTTGTACGCGCTCATGCTAACCGGTTGTTGTCATCGCATTATAAAAGTAAAAATGATAGTTGGTCTGAACGCAAAATATCAGAGCTGATGACCCGCACAGCAATTACACTTACGCCCGATGCAAGTATTAGGCAAAGCGCTAAAAAAATGAAAGAGCATGGCGTATCGTCAATAATGATAACGCAGCACGCGCACTTAGTAGGGGTGGTAACCGACCGCGATTTACGCAACCGAGTACTTGCCGACGAGGTAGATCCACAAGACGCAGTAAGCAGTATTATGACCGCCAAGCCCAAGTTTATATTTGAAAATAACCGAGTGTTTTCGGCGCTACACTTAATGCTTAAATACAATATTCATCATTTACCCGTGCTTGACGAAAACCATAACCCGATAGGGATGATAACCAGCACCGATTTACTGCGCCAACAAAAAAGCGACCCCGTACAGCTTATTGGGCGCATATACAAAGCGCATACTGTTACTGATTTAAAACGCTACGCTAAAGAAATCCCCGAACTTTTGCGTGGTTTTTCGAATAACATTGACGACATATCGCTAATTGGTAAATTACTGAGTGGTTTAACCGATGCACTCACATCACGCCTTATTCACTTATTTCAAGAAGAGCATGGTGCAGCGCCAACCAGCTTTAGTTTTATTTGCTTTGGCTCGCAAGCACGTGAAGAACAAACTCTGCATTCAGATCAAGATAACGGCTTATTACTCCCTAACGACTTAACCACCGAACAACACGCTTACTTTAAAAGCATGGGGGAATTTGTATGTGAAAACTTAGTTGAATGCGGCATTAGACGTTGCCCAGGTAATATTATGGCAAGCAGCGATGAGTGCCGAATGAGCGTAAACGACTGGAGCGAGCGCTTTTTTAAATGGATAAAAAGCCCTACTCCTAATGCAATGCTCAACTGTAAAATATTTTTTGACCTGCGCTTTATTGAAGGCTCAAATGCTTTATACACCGCTTTTTGCGAGCAATTAATTCGTATATCGCGTAACGACTTATTCTATGCAGCAATGGCAACCGACATAAGCAGCAACAGCGTGCCAATTGGTTTATTTAATAAATTTAAAACAGAAAAAACGGATAAAAAAGACAAATACATAGATTTAAAAAAACGCGGTGTCGTAATTATAAATGACATAGTGCGGTTATACGCTTTAAAAGCGGGTATTAGGCGCGCCAACACACAAGAGCGATTAGACGCACTACTAAAACATAACCTGATCAGTAAAGAAGATATATATAATCTAAAAGACTGCTGGCGGTTCTTAACGCAGCTTCGTTTGAGTACACAAATAAACGAAGAGGGCTTGCCAAGTAATTGTATTAATCCTAATAAATTAAACTCACTAGAGCGCCATCAACTAAAAGAAGCGTTTTACCTTGTTAAACAAGCGCAACAAGCCGCCGCGTTTAAGTTTGCTCGCGGCAGTTTATGATGATGGATTACTAACATGGTTAAAAAACTACTCACTCGGTATTTAAAGCGCCGTAAATTACTAGGTAAAAATGCTTTGCAACAGCGTTACTTAGTGATTGATTTAGAGCTAACTGGCCTTGATGCAAAACAGCACGAAATTGTATCGGTAGCGTGGGTGATAATAGATAACCAATGTATAAAAATGAGCGAGTCGCAGCACCTGATAAATAAAGATGTAAAAAGTTTAGCTCAAAGTCCTGTTTTTCATGGGATTAGCGATGATGCTATAGCAAAGGGGCTAAGCCTAAACAGTATATTAATGCAATTAAGTAACCATTTTAGCGACTGTATTTTAGTATTTCATAATGCCATGCTCGACTGGGGTTTTTTAAAAATAGCGCTTAAAAATGCCAATATAACAATACGGCCTAAACTGATAATTGACACACTGCATATTGAGCAAAAGCGCTTACTGCATCATTCAACTGAAATAAAACAAGATGATTTAACCCTTAATGCTTGCCGCACACGTTATGAGTTACCAAGCTATCATTGTCATCACGCACTGACCGATGCACAAGCCACTGCCGAGTTACTGCTAGCCCAGTGCCATCAAATAAGCCGTGGCAAAGAGTTAAAAGTAGGCGAGTTGATGTAGGTTGGGTAGAGGACAGCGACACCCAATGATAAAACGCCTTATCGGTTAACACCGAGGTTTAATGATAGTCATTTTACTTTTATTATTACCTGTATAGTTATAGGTACGCTTACGTAATCATTATTTAACTAATTACTCCAAGGAACGAACATGAAACTCATCACTACTATTTTCTTAACCTTATTCCCACTTATCATTTTTGCTAATTCAAGTTTACCTCCCAATCGCCATATTGCAGTGCAGGGTACTGCTGAGGTATTGGCTAAGCCCGATATGGCTAAGATTTCTTTTGAAGTAATAAGCTTTAAAGACAAATCACTTGATGCTAAACGTGATGTTGATGATCGAGTAAATTTGTTACTTAAAGGATTAAGCAAGTACGGTGTTAAGGAAACGGATGTTTCTGCTACAAGCCTGTTAACTCACAATGATGACGATATGTTTAATGTTGAGAGTGGCACAATGATTAATGCAGGATTTGTAGCAACAAGAACACTTAAAGTAACATTAAGAAATATTGAAAAAGTGAATGATTTTATCGATTTTGCACTAAGTGTAAAAATTAATGAAGTGACGAATATTGAGCTTATGTCTTCAAAAGCCGCGCAGTTAGAAGCTCAAGCAACACAGGGCGCAATAGATAACGCTATAGTTAAAGGGGGTAAGCTTGCTAAAGCATTTGGGGTAGAGCTTGGAAAAATTTACAGCATTAATTCAAATTCTAACCGTTCAAATTATGGTTATGGCGCAGATAATTTTGAGAGAATAGTTGTGAGCGGTTCTAAAGTTACTAGAAATCCATTTGAGCAAGGCAGGTATCTACAAGAAACTATTACATTTAAATCATCAATAAACGTGGTGTTTGATTTAGAAGTAAATGATAAATAAAGCAAGCGATTAAATTTAGACTACAGCTACATTGTTTTTTGTTATTACCTTAATTTAAAGTTTCTAATGCTACCCTCTTATAATAATACTCAAGGTCGATTACAATACCGCCATCAAAAAGGCACATAGCCTTTATCTGCACGCTAAAAGAGTGGATTTTATATTTCATGGCAATCAAACTTGCAATTAATGGTTTTGGTCGTATTGGTCGAAATATTGTCCGCGCGTTATACGAGTCTGGTTTGAGCGACGAGATTAAAATTGTTGCGATTAACGAACTTGCTGACCCTGAAGCTATTGCTCATTTATTAAAATACGACACATCCCACGGTCGTTTTTCTTTTCCTGTAAAACTTGGTGAAGACACCATTAGTGTTGCAGGCGATACCATTGCACTTTTTTGTGAAGAAAACCCAATTGAATTACCTTGGCAAACCCTTGATGTAGATGTGGTACTTGAATGTACGGGTGTTTATCACTCGCGTGAACATGCGCAGTTACATATTATTGCAGGCGCTAAAAAGGTGTTGTTTTCGCATCCAGCCGATAACGATGTTGATGCTACAATTGTTTATGGTATCAACGACGATGAGCTTAAAAGCGAGCACACTATTGTGTCTAACGGCTCGTGCACAACTAACTGTGTTGTGCCGGTTATTAAAGTACTCGATGATGCATTTGGTATTGAGTCGGGCGCTATTACAACGATTCATGCGTCGATGAACGATCAACAAGTGATAGATGGTTATCATCATGATTTACGCCGTACTCGCGCTGCAAGCCAATCAATTATTCCAGTTGATACAAAGCTCGCCCGTGGTATAGACCGTATTTTACCTAAATTTAAAGGCCGTTTTGAAGCCATCGCTGTACGTGTACCGACTATAAATGTCACGGCAATGGATTTGAGTGTAACGGTTAACACCGATGTAGATTTAAACGCAGTAAATAATGCACTTAAAGCACAAGCAAAAGACCGCCTTGAAGGTATTTTAAGTTATACCGAAGAGCCGCTTGTATCGGTTGATTTTAATCACGACCCACATTCTTGTATTATTGATGGCACACAAACACGTGTTAGTCACAAACGACTGATAAAGTTATTAGTATGGTGTGATAACGAATGGGGTTTTGCTAATCGTATGCTCGACACAGCGCGTGCTATGATGGCAGTGAATAAGTAATTTATTAATATAATAATTTTAAACGTATTTTTCAGGTTCAGTATCGTTAACTAAGGAGATGTTCATGTCGGTCATAAAAATGGCAGATTTAGATTTAAACGGCAAACGCGTATTAATTCGTGAAGATTTAAATGTACCAATTAAAGCAGGTAAAGTGACGTCAGATGCGCGTATTCGTGCAGCACTGCCTACTATTAAATTAGCCCTTGAGAAAGGCGCTAAAGTAATGATTATGTCACACCTTGGCCGTCCTACAGAAGGCGAGTATGACGAAGCGTTTTCGCTTGCGCCTGTCGTTGATTATTTAAACGATGCCCTTGAGCAAACTGTACGTTTGGAAAAAGATTACCTAAACGGTGTTGATATTGCTGATAACGAAGTAGTTGTGTTTGAAAATGTGCGCTTTAATAAAGGCGAGAAAAAAGACGACGAAGCGTTATCTAAGCAACTTGCAGCACTGTGTGATGTATATGTAATGGATGCATTTGGTACGGCACATCGTGCACAAGCATCTACCCATGGCGTTGGACTGTTTGCTGATGTGGCATGTGCAGGTCCATTGTTATCGGCTGAACTTGAAGCGTTAGGCAAAGCACTTGATAATCCAGCGCGTCCATTAGTGGCGATTGTTGGTGGTTCTAAAGTATCTACTAAGCTAACCGTTTTAGATTCACTTTCTAAAATTGTTGACCAATTAGTTACCGGTGGCGGTATTGCTAATACCTTTATTGCTGCATCAGGTAGCCCAGTTGGTAAATCGCTTTACGAACCTGATTTAATGGATGAAGCGAACCGTTTATGTGCCGCAGCGATTGCAAACAACGGTGAAATTCCGGTACCGACAGATGTTGTTGTGGGTAATGAGTTTTCTGAGTCTGCTGTAGCTACGCTTAAAGATGTAAGCGAAGTGACAAGCGACGATATGATCTTTGATATTGGTCCTGATACAGCAAGCAAGCTTGCAAAAATTATTGCAAATGCGGGCACGGTTGTATGGAATGGTCCTGTTGGCGTGTTCGAGTTTGACCAATTTGGTAATGGTACACGTGCTATTGCACAAGCAATTGCTAACTCAAATGCGTTTTCGATTGCTGGTGGTGGTGATACCTTAGCCGCAATTGATAAATACGGCATTGCCGATAAAGTTTCTTATATTTCTACTGGTGGTGGTGCGTTCTTAGAATTTTTAGAAGGCAAAAAACTTCCAGCAGTTGAAATGCTAGAGTCGCGCGCTAAGTAATTTTAGTGGCGTAAGGTGAGGGGGTAATAGCCCTCACCGACAATTAATTACTAAATACCTCTCACCCTAATTTAGTCGTTAATTTAGACGGAATATTACTGCAAAGCAGTGGTTTTTCGTGGCGTTGTTATAACGCCAAACTAACACATCCGTTCAAACTAGATGGTAGGGAACTACTGTCGATAAATTGGAGAATACCCAATGGCTTTAATCAGTATGCGACAACTTTTAGATCATGCAGCAGAGCATGGTTACGGCGTACCTGCTTTTAACGTTAACAATCAAGAGCAAATGCGCGCAATAATGGAAGCGGCTGACAAAACAAACAGTCCAGTAATCGTTCAAGGATCAGCGGGCGCACGTGCTTATGCGGGTGCTCCATTTATTCGTCATATGATTTTAGCAGCCGTTGAAGAATGGCCACATATCCCCGTTGTAATGCACCAAGATCACGGCACATCGCCAGGTGTATGTCAGCGTTCAATTCAGCTTGGTTTTTCATCAGTAATGATGGATGGCTCGTTAATGAGCGACGGTAAAACCCCTTCAAGCTACGAATATAATATAGAAGTAACGCGCGAAACTGTTGCTATGGCGCATGCTTGTGGTGTATCGGTTGAAGGCGAGTTAGGTGTACTTGGTTCACTTGAAACAGGTGAAGCTGGCGAAGAAGATGGCGTTGGTGCAGAAGGGTTATTAACAACGGATCAAATGCTAACAGACCCTGAAGAAGCGGCTGATTTTGTAAATAAAACACACGTTGATGCACTTGCAATTGCTTGCGGTACTTCACACGGTGCTTATAAATTTACTCGCCCACCAACAGATGACATTTTAGCGATTGACCGTATTAAAGCGATTCATGCACGTATTCCTAACACGCATTTAGTGATGCATGGTTCGTCTTCTGTTCCACAAGAATGGTTAGAAATTATTAATCAGTACGGCGGCGAAATTCCAGAAACCTATGGTGTGCCAGTTGAACAGATTGTTGAAGGCATTAAGTTTGGTGTTCGTAAGGTAAATATTGATACCGATTTACGCTTGGCATCTACCGGTGCAATTCGCCGTCATATGGCGTTAAACCCATCTAACTTTGATCCACGTAAATACCTAGCTGAAGCAACTAAAGCAATGACAGAGATTTGTGTTGCACGTTATAACTCGTTTGGTACTTCTGGTCAGGCTAGTAAAATTAAGCCAATTTCACTTGATGAAATGCACCTTAAATACTTAAGCGGCGAACTAGACCCTAAAATTAGATAATAGATCAATTTATAATTGATCACTTTGAAAGCCAGTAAACCAGTTGCTGGCTTTTTTAATGTCAGCCCTTTTTATATTGCAGGTATGGCTTCTATTGATCAGATCACTGTACTATCAACGCTGTACTTTGGGATCACGCATTTACTAACACGAGTGATTTTGGATCGTTATTTTACTAAGTAAAATAGATATTGATAGTATTTTAAGCTTTTAAGTAATCTGATCGTTATGTGTTTGCACAAACAATCAACAGTTTAGATGTTTGACTAGGTACAACTCTGATCTGTAAATGGATCGCCTTGGTAAAAATCTGATCCTTTATTTGGGGCTTAGTAAAATTTAGATCTATTTTTAAACGTATTAATTGTTACACAGGCGGGTTTGTAGATTTTAAAATGGTTTTAAAGTCACTTTTAAACGATCGATCGGTCAAAAAATCTTGGTTAGTAAAACAATGATCCCAGCTAATTTGGTGTTATTTAGTGATTTAAATAACAACCACAAGCAGATAATTTCATAAACTAGCGATTTTATAAATTTATCGTAAATCTCTTTTTATTACGTAAAATATTAAAAAGGTTTTAAAAATATGACGTTAATGAGGTTTTTTGTCACTAATTTGTGTTTTTTTACCACCATTTTAATTTACACGTTACACTTTCATAAAAATGTCATACTTAGTCATAATAATGAAAACTAATTCTATAGCGTAAGAGATAAATTGGAATGTCACGTAAAGTACTAGTCGTAGATGACGAAGCTCCTATTAGGGAGATGTTGGTTTTTGTTTTAGAGCAAAATGGATTTCAAGCAATTGAAGCAGAAGATTACGACTCTGCTATTGCAGCTATGGTTGAACCTTACCCAGATATGGTTTTACTTGATTGGATGTTACCAGGTGGAAGCGGTATTCAAATTGCTAAAAAGTTTAAGCAAAACGAACACACCCGCCAAATCCCAATTATTATGCTTACAGCCCGCGGCGAAGAAGAAGACAAAGTACGCGGCCTTGAAGTAGGTGCTGACGATTACGTCACTAAGCCGTTTTCTCCTAAAGAGCTTATGGCACGTATTAAAGCGGTTATTCGCCGTGTATCGCCAACCTCATTAGAAGAAGCCATTGAAGTACATGGCCTGCGTTTAGACCCTATTTCCCATCGTGTTACTTCAGAAGGTAACGAGCTTGATATGGGGCCAACCGAATTTAGATTACTGCACTTTTTTATGACCCACCCAGAGCGTGTTTATAGCCGTGAACAACTGCTTGATCATGTATGGGGAACCAACGTTTACGTAGAAGATCGCACGGTTGATGTGCACATTCGCCGCCTGCGCAAAGCAATAGGCCCACTTGGACACGACCGTTTGGTGCAAACTGTACGTGGCGCTGGGTATCGTTTTTCTAGTAAGCTGTGATCAGCTTAAAGCTTAGCTAATGTATTACTACTCTAAGGTAAAGTGAGTGTATGTATCGAGTTGTTAATAAGCAGGCGTTAGTAAAGCGTCTGTTTATCTATTTTTTACCCTTACTATTAATTGGTGTGCTAATTGGTGCGCCATTTTTGCTTTTATTTTTAGGATCTTTTTCCCTCCTCATTTGGCACTATCATCAGCTTTATCGTTTGAGTGATTGGCTACTTAATCAACGTAGCTTTAATCCACCAGAGGGCGAGGGGGCATGGGAGCAAGTGTTCGAAGGTATATATCATCTGCAGCACCGTAATCGTAAAAAACGTAATGAGCTTGCTGATTTAATTCGCCGCTTTCGCGATGGTGCAGAAGCGGTACCTGATGCGGTTGTAGTATTACAAAGCGATTTGAGTATTGTGTGGTGTAATCAATTAGCGCTTAAAGTGCTTGGTTTGCAGTGGCCAACCGATCATGGTCAGCGCCTTGATAATTTAATTCGCGAACCTAAGTTTGCTAAATACATGCATAAAGGCGAATTTGACGATGCGCTTGAGCTAGATAACGGTCATAGCATTGAGCAAGTACTAGAGTTTAGGGTAATGCCTTATGCCAGCACGCAACTTATGGTTGTTGTGCGTGATGTAACACGCTTAAAGCAGCTTGAACAAATGCGTAAAGATTTTGTAGCCAACGTATCACATGAACTGCGTACACCGCTTACGGTTGTTACAGGGTATCTTGAGATGATGGATGGTGAGATGATGCCGCCTCCCGCAATATGGGGTAAGGCTCAAAATACCATGCTTGAACAGTGTAAGCGTATGGATAGCTTAGTGAGCCAGCTCTTGTCGCTTTCGCGGATTGAAGGTGCACGCCGTCAAGATAATGATAAAGCCATAAATGTACCGCAGTTGCTGGATTATGTTCACACTGAGGCAAATTCAATTAATCAAGACAAAGGCCACGAGCTTATTTTTGATATAGATAAAACTCTTGATATTAAAGGCTCTGAGGATGAACTACGTAGTGCGTTTTCTAATTTAGTATTTAACGCGATTCATTACACCAAACCAGGCGGTAAAGTGGAAGTATGTTGGCAGCGCAAAAATAATAAGGCGTATTTCAGTGTCACTGATAATGGTGATGGTATTGCGCCGGAACATATTAATCGTTTGACTGAGCGCTTTTATCGCGTCGATAAAGCCCGTAGCAGAACAACAGGTGGCTCAGGTTTAGGGCTCGCTATTACAAAACATGTATTAACACGCCACGATAGTAAATTAAATATTAGCAGTGAAGTAGGTAAAGGATCTTGTTTTTCCTTTGAATTTTCAATAGATAAGATTGTTCCATTAGCTAATAAATTAAGCTAATAAGTTAAGTCATAAAAGTGTCATTTAAGAGTAATGTAACTGTCATGTACTCACTTTAGAGTGGGCACCAGTTACAAAATGGGACGAACAAATCGGAGAACCCACCATGAGATTTAAAAACTTAGTTGCCGCAATGGGTGTGGCTGTTACAACTTTCGTATCTGCACAAGCAGTTGCTCTAGACCAAGATATTCCTGAGTATCAAAAAATTAGTGGTGTTTCAGGTAACTTTTCATCAGTAGGTTCTGACACTTTAGCCAACATGATGACTTTTTGGGCTGAAGAGTACAAACGTATTTACCCAAATGTAAATATTCAAATTCAGGCAGCGGGCTCTTCTACTGCGCCACCGGCATTAACCGAGGGGACAGCTAACCTAGGTCCAATGAGCCGTCAAATGAAATCTAAAGAAATCGAAGCGTTCGAAAAACGTTACGGATATAAACCAACAGAAGTACGTGTTGCAATTGATGCACTTGCTGTATTTGTGCATAAAGATAATCCAATTGAAGGTCTTCGTATTGACCAAGTAGATGCTATTTTTTCATCTACTCGTAAATGTGGTGCACCAGAGCAAGTTAACCGTTGGAGCGATGTTGGTCTAACAGGTGATTGGGCAGCGAAAGACGTACAGCTTTACGGACGTAACTCAGTATCAGGTACTTATGGTTACTTTAAAAAGAAAGCACTGTGTAAAGGTGATTTTCGTAACAACGTAAATGAGCAACCAGGTTCTGCATCTGTAGTACAGTCAATTTCATCGTCATTGAACGCAATTGGTTACTCTGGTATTGGTTATAAAACATCAGGTGTACGTACAGTACCACTTGCTAAAAAAGGCGCCAATTTTGTTGATGCAACACTCGATAACGTTGCTCAAGGTAAATACCCGCTATCGCGCTTTTTATATGTTTACGTGAATAAACACCCGAATAAGCCGCTATCACCTATGGAAGAACAGTTTTTAAGAATGGTACTTTCAAAAGATGGTCAGCAAATTGTAGAAAAAGACGGTTATGTCCCTCTTTCTGCAAAGCTAGTAAAAGCAGAACTTAAAAAGCTTGGTTTAAACTAACAAGTTACAAACAATAAAAAACCGCTCATTGAGCGGTTTTTTTATGCCTAAAACTAAAAACGTTAAGGAATTAAATATTGCCTAACTTTTCGGCTTGTACTTTGCATTGATTGTAGCTCTCAACACATTTACCCGAGCATACTTGTTGCTTCAAGCCTTCAGCCGTTGATTGTTGTGCGCAGGTACTTTCGCATTGGTAATTTTGTTGAGCACACTGATTCATTTCAGAGTTTTCAACTTGGTTTTGACAACCTGCTAATAGTGCAAAAGTAAGGGCGACTACGCTTGTTTGTATTAAAGTGTGCATGTTAATCCTTAAAAAGTGAGTCGCTATAATATTAAATTTCGACCTGTATGTTGTCGATCAATCTAACACCACCAAAATAGGCTGCGGCTAAAATAACAAATTGAGTATCTTCGATTGTAGCAGTTTTTAATGTATCTCGTTGAGCAATCTCAAAATAGTCTGGTTTCAAACCCGCTTGCTCTAAACTTTGTTTAGCTGCAGATTCAAGTTTAGCAAAATCTTTTTCGCCGTTTTTAAGTTGTTCAGTGCATGTATTAAGTGCTTTAAATAAAACGGTTGCTGTCGCTTTTTGTTCATCAGACAAGTAGCCATTACGCGAGCTCATAGCAAGGCCAGAAACTTCTCGCATAGTAGGTACACCGATGACTTCAACCGGAATTGATAAATCGCGCGTCATGGTTTTAATTACTTGTAGCTGCTGAAAATCTTTTTCACCAAAGCAAGCATAGTCAGGCTGTACTAAGTTAAATAACTTAGTAACAACCGTGGCAACACCTCTAAAATGACCCGGGCGTGAGCCACCGCAGTAGCCTAATGAAATATCAGGTACATCTACAAAACTTTGTGCACCTAATCCATTTGGGTAAATTGTTTCTACACTTGGGGTAAATACAATGTCAGTGCCTAGTTCTGCAAGGCCTTGTTTATCTTCGTTTAACGTTCGAGGATAGTTATCTAAGTCTTCGTTAGCACCAAACTGCATAGGGTTAACAAAAATACTCACAACGACTTTATCGGCTAAGTTCTTTGCTTTTTCTACTAATGAAAAATGCCCACGGTGCAAGTTGCCCATAGTCGGTACTAATGCAACGCTAAGCCCCGCTTGGCGCCAGGCTTTAATTTGACTACGTAATGATCTGATTTCAGTGATTGACTGCATTATTTAAACTCGTGTTCAGCGCTTGGAAAAGCACCACTTTTAACATCGGTACAATACTTTTGAACGGCTGCAGGCATATTGCCTGTTTCGAGCAAAAAGTTTTTAGAAAATTTAGGAATGTAACCTGCTGAAATACCAACAAGGTCATGCATTACCAGTATTTGGCCGTCAGTTAAGCTGCCTGCACCTATACCAATAGTTGGGATGGTTAGGGCGTCTGTAATGCGTTTTGCCAGTGCACTTGGAATACACTCAAGTACTAATAATTGTGCGCCAGCAGCTTCTAGTGCTTTTGCGTCATCAATCATTTTTTGTGCTTTGTCTTCTTCGCGGCCTTGTATTTTAAAGCCACCAAATACATGAACTGACTGCGGTGTAAGGCCTAGGTGCCCACAAACTGGAATACCTTGTTGAGTGAGTGTTTTAATGCTCTCGTAAAGCCACTCTCCGCCTTCAAGCTTAATCATGTTTGCGCCAGCGCGCATAAGCTCAGCTGCATTTTTACAGGTATCACTTACGCTTGAGTAGGTCATAAAAGGTAAGTCAGCAATTACAAATAATTCGCGGCTACCAGCGCGTACACAGCGGGTATGATATGCGATATCTTGATTAGTTACGCCAAGGGTGTCATCGCCGCCTTGTAGTACCATGCCCAAAGAGTCGCCCACTAAAATAACTTCAACGCCGTTATCATGAAATAACTTTGCAAAACTAGCGTCGTAGGCTGTTAATGCAGTAATTTTGTTATTTTCTGCTTTCATTTTATTTAAAGTAGAAACGGTTATTTTAGACATAATATCCTCGCAGGCAAAAGCCTAGGTTAATTACAGAGGTAATTGTTGTAAGTCATTGAGCGGTAAGTTATTTGCAATATCTTGCAATGCAACACCGCTAGGTAAAATAAGTTTGGGTGCTAGTTCTAACAATGGATACACTACAAATTCACGGACATTCAAACCGTAATGAGGCACGGTTAAGCGCGCAGTATTTATAATGTGATCGCCAAACAATAGAGTATCTATATCAAGTGTGCGTGGACCCCAACGCTCAGCCTTTCTTACTCGACCATGCTCAAGTTCAATATGTTGGGTTAAATCAAGCAATTGCTCTGGCCCAAGGGTCGTTTTAATGCACGCTACGGCATTGATATAGTCTGGTTGATCTTGTGGGCCCATAGGCTTACTTGCATAGTAATGCGAGACGTTTATAAATTCACAATTAGGCAGCTTTTTAAGCGCGATTACCGCGTTATCAAGCTGCTCTTTTGGTGAGTTTAGGTTGGCACCTAAACCCAAATAAACACAGTGCATGTTATTACTCAGTTGGCTTTTTAGTGGGTCGACGGCGCTTTCGCGGCTTAGGACCACCTTGATGACCTAAGTTTTTAACCATCTCTTTTTGGCCGTTTATATCTTGGCTTAAGTATTGTGTCCACCACTGGGCAAGCTCAGTATGTTGTGTTTCGCCCGCAGCAACACGTAATAATAAAAAGTCGTAAGCGGCTTTAAAGCGAGGTTGCTGGGTTAATCGGTAAGCACGTTGACCAGCACGTTTATCTAAACGATGCTGAATATGCCAAATATCTCGTGCACCTAACGTAAAGCGTTTTGGTACTGCAATGTGTTGTGCACTTTCGCTAAGCACTTTATTCATCGCTTGTGCAAAAGCATCGTATTCAATTAGTTGTTCTTGTTCTTGAATTTTTTTAGTTAGCTCTAATAATGGGAACCAAAGTAGCGCTGCAAAAATAAACGCAGGCGTTACTTTTTTATCAGTATTAATGCGTTTGTCGGTGTTTTGAAACATTTGCTGAATAAGCGCGTGTTCTAAACCACCTGGGTTTTTATCTAAAATTTTATCAAGCTCAGGGAACAATGAGCGGAATAAGCCGTATTTACGCAGCATTAAAAAATTAGCTTCAGCTTTGCCGTTTAAAAACAGTTTAAGAATTTCTTCGAATAAACGTGCAGGCGGAATATTATCAAGCAAACTTGCTAGTTCAGTAATGGGTTTTTCGCTTTTAGGGGCAATACTCATATCAAGTTTAGTTGCAAAACGAACTGCACGTAGCATACGAACAGGATCTTCGCGGTAACGCGTTTCTGGGTCGCCAATTAATTCAATTTGCTTAGCTTTAATTGCAGCTAAACCATTGGCGTAATCGTGGATGCTAAAATCGTTAATTGAGTAGTAAAGTGCATTGATTGAAAAGTCACGGCGCTCCGCGTCTTCTTCAATACTGCCAAATACATTATCACGAAGTAATTGACCTTCATCGCTTGATTGGCTGATTTGGTTTTTATCTTCTTGTGCTTCGTGGTGGCCACGCATAGTCGCTACTTCAATAATTTCACGACCAAATACAATGTGCGCTAAGCGAAAGCGACGACCTATTAAACGGCAATTTCTGAATAGTTTTTTTACTTGATCAGGTGTCGCATTTGTTACCACATCAAAATCTTTTGGTTGCTGACCTAACAATATATCGCGAATACAACCACCAACAAGGTAGGCATCGTAGCCACCGTCTTTTAAACGATAAAGTATTTTGATTGCATTTGGGCTAAATTGTTTGCGAGAGATACCATGTTCACCACGAGTGATCACTAACGGTTCGCTGCTTACAGATGCACTTACAGGCGTGTTTTCGGCACTCGTATTTGGGCCGATTATTTGTCTGCAAAATTGAAAAAGCTTGGAAATAATAATCTGTCTCCTAGAAGGTGTTGATTGGCTCGCCATCGCAATCAAAAACTACAGCAAGTATTGGTGTTATAACGTAATACTAACTGTTTAACGTAAATAGCATATATTTAGGCGGGTATCATATACCAGCAGGGTTTAAAAATTAAGTTGATGTGTTGAAATTAAGCCGTTTTTAGTGATTTTTATTTACTTAATTGTGTAAATTGGATGGCTTGGCTAGTTGGATGCTGAGAAATTTGTATTTCGGACACTTGTGGTACCTGTTTTAAGCTAAAGTTTTTAATTCCCCAAGCGATTAATTGTTCAATATTTAAATCGATTAAATCAGCTATAACAGGCAATCCTAAAAATTCAAATGCACTAATTAAAGCAGGCTTTGGATTTTGTTTGCTAATGGCAGGAGCATAATTTTGTTTAGACAGTTTAAAACCGGGCTTGGCTACCGCTAAAGGTAAATGAGCAAATTCAGGCACAGGGCTATTGAGTTGTTTAAATAAACTAATTTGCCGTGCGGTTGGCTCAATTAAATCAGCGCCTCGTACAATTCGATTAATCCCTTGTGCAATATCATCAACTACTACTACAAGTTGATAGGCAAATAAACCATCGCTACGTTTGATTAAGTAATCTTCATGGGCGAGGGTGCTATTGACGTTAATATCGCCTTGAATTAAGTCATTAAATTGAGTCGTTGGATGCTGTTGAATTAAGCGAAGCGCACCGGATTCAGTGTTGTGATTAAGTGCTTTGCAATGCCCCTGATAAATACCGCCAATAGCTTTTATTTGTTTGCGAGTACAGGTGCAACCATAAATAAGCTTTTGCTTTAAAAGTGAGTGGGTAATATCTTGATATAAAGGCAGACGCTGCGTTTGATACACAACAGGTTCGTCCCAGTGAAGTGCATAGGCATATAAGGTATTTAGAATATCGGAGTCGGCGTTTTTAACCACGCGCGTAGTGTCTATGTCTTCTATACGAACTAACCATTTTCCATGGTTAGCTTTTGCATCTAGGTAACTACCCACAGCCGCTACAAGTGAGCCAAAATGTAATGGCCCAGAGGGAGACGGTGCAAAACGCCCGCGATATTTACGCATAGGCGAAGTAACGGCTGTAGGAGACATACTAATTAATAGGTATTAATTAGCCGCGCCCAGATTGCTTTTCTTTAATTTCTGCAAGTGTTTTACAGTCTACGCATAAATCAGCTGTTGGACGTGCTTCTAAGCGGCGTATACCAATTTCAATACCACAAGACTCACAAAAGCCAAAATCATCTTCTTTAATCAAATTAATTGTTTTTTCAATTTTTTTGATTAATTTACGTTCGCGGTCACGAGTACGAAGTTCTAAAGAAAACTCTTCTTCTTGTGCAGCGCGGTCAACTGGGTCAGGAAAGTTAGCAGCTTCATCTTGCATGTGCGATTTAGTACGGTCAACTTCATTTCTAAGATCGTTGCGCCAAGTTTCTAAAATCGCTCTAAAATGAGCACGTTGTGCATCATTCATGTACTCTTCACCTGGTTTTTCTTGGTATGGTTCTAAACCGGCTTGAGCCAATAAACCGTGTTTCTTTTGGTCTGGCATAACTCTCTCCTAAATCCTTAATTTAATGCCTCAGCATTAGCCGGCGGTATAAATAACAGAATCTTATACCCTAGGCAAATTTATTTTTAATTAATCGAATTAGCTTCAACCATGCTTACTGAGTAAAAAGTGCGTTAATAGTTTATTTACGCTTCTAATTAATTCACATATTTGCTTTCTAAAACTTGCCTAGTTATGTGGGCAAAAACTTTAAAAACAAGTTAGTTTGACGGATGCAAAACGACAATTTTAAAGTTTTATTAAAGCTAAGTGTCATTTAAAAAACAAAGTTAACTTAACATAATGTATTTACATGTTTTTATATAAATATAATTTTTTTATGAAGCATGACTTCATTAGCAGAAACAATCGCTTTGTAAGCCAAAACTTCAACGCCCTTGCTAATTGCTAGGTTTAATAATTGAGCGTATTTTTTGTCTATATGGGCCGCTGCACTGACGGTATTTATTCCTTCATGCATAACAGCGAACAGTAATACTGCTCGGTGGCCTTGTTCGATCATTTCTATTAGCTCACGTATGTGTTTTTGCCCGCGCAGCGTTTGTGTATCAGGAAAGTAACCTTGCCCGCTTTGTGGTGCATCCTGGCTTAATAATGTGACTGATTTAACTTCTACGTAGCAATCGGGCTTATTTTCGTCTGTGAGTAAAAAGTCGATTCTGCTGTTTTCGCTGCCGTACTTTACTTCGCTTTGCAATTGACTGTAGTCGAGTAGCTCGCTTATCACATTATTGTTTATTGCTTCTTCTACTACTTTATTAGCCACTGCTGTATTTACACAAATAAGCTGCGATAAGTTATTTTGCGTAAGCTCTAATGAATGCGGGTATTTTCGTTTTGCGTTATCGCTCGTTGAATAAAAAGCAGTAAAACCAGGCTCTGCGCATCCCGTCATTTTACCTGTATTAGCGCAGTGGGCGGTAAATTCGCTGCCATTACTTAATTGTAAATCAGCTAAAAAGCGTTTGTAGCGTTTCAATAATATGGCTGATTGCAGGGCAGGCATGTACTTCATAATAATTTCCAAAGGTCAGTAGCGTGATTTATGTTATTTATCTCAAGCTGTTGGGAACTCAAGCGCTCTATAGTAGACTCGTTGGCACATTTAAGTGCAAAGGTATTCTAACATGAGTGAAAAATTTGTTGTTCAACTAAGCGAGCAGTCTGCACCAAGCCATTGGGGCGAAAATGCGTCGTTATCTTTTAACGAGCGCGGTGCAACTGTTCATTTGTCTGAACAAGAAACATTAAAAAATATTCAAAAAGCAGGCCGTACTATTGCAATCCAAGGGGTCAAAAACGTCGAATTAGCAGGCGATGCCTGGTGTACAGAAAGCCAATGGGCTTTTTACCAAGGTTTTGTAACACCAAAATCATTAGATGGTGTTGAGTTTGTTGATAATGCACAATCAGATCTTAAAGAACTTGCTCACTTAAAAGTATCGGCAATTTGGGCGCGTGAAATGGTTAACGGGACTGCTGATGACATTTACCCAGAAAGCCTTGCTGAAAAAGCCGCTGAATTTATTCAATCATTAGCGCCTGAGCACGTAAGTTACCAAATTATTAAAGGCGATGCGTTACTAGAACAACAATGGATTGGTATTCATGCTGTTGGTCGCGGTAGTGTTCGCCCGCCAGTATTGCTTGAGCTTGATTACAACCCAACAGGCGACGAAAATGCACCCGTTAGTGCAGCGCTTGTAGGTAAAGGTATTACGTTTGACTCAGGTGGTTACTCAATTAAATCAAGCGAAGGTATGTTGGGTATGAAGTGCGACATGGGCGGCGCTGCAACAGTAACTGCAGGTTTAGCATTGGCTATTAACCGTGGTATTGAAAAGCGTATTAAGCTGTTTTTATGTTGTGCAGAGAACTTAATTTCGGGTCATGCATACAAATTAGGTGACATTCTTACTTATAAAAATGGCACGACTGTTGAAATTGTAAACACCGATGCTGAAGGTCGCTTAGTACTTGCTGATGGCTTAATGGCCGCAGGTGAGACTGGCGCTCCACTTATTATTGATGCAGCAACACTGACTGGCGCAGCGCTTGTTGCTGTTGGCCAAGAGTACAATGCATTATTTGCACTTGATAAAGGGCTTGTACGTGAAGTTGAAGATTTCGCTTCTCAAGAAATGGAAGCAGCTTGGCCACTTCCTCTTGAAAAATGGCATCAACAAAATTGCCCATCTCCTTATGCTGATACAGCGAATAGCCGTGCACAAAAAGGTGGTGGTTATGGCGGTGCATCGAATGCGGCAGGTTTTTTATCGCGCTTTGTACCAAACGATGGTAAAGGTTGGCTGCACATCGATTTAGCTGCTGCTTTTAACATGGGCAGTACAAGTCAATGGGCAGCGGGTGCAACAACTCAAGGTATGCGTACGGTTGCACGTACTTTACAAGAAAAAGCATAATATTTACTAAATTACGCTTTTTACGCTAAAAATAGGCACCCTTGGGTGCCTATTTTTTAATTTACAGGCAAGCAATTTTTTTTTATTTACGGTAAAATCCTGCGCCAACACCTGTTTGAGTTTAATTTTTGGTTAACTCTGAGCAGCGTTCAAATGTTATATCCACCACTGGGGTTTCTAATTATGTCAGATAAGTGCTACATCACAGCTCAACAGTTACTTGAAGATTCGTTCCGCGTAGCGGCGCAAGTATACCAAGACGGCTTTCGTCCTGATTTTATTATTGGTATTTGGCGAGGTGGTGCACCAATCGGTATTGCTGTTCAAGAATATTACGATTACAAAGGCATTGAGACTGATCATATTGCGGTACGCACATCGTCTTATTATGGTATTGGTAAGCAGTCGAAAGAAATTAAAGTACACGGTTTACATTACATTGTAGAGAACGCAAATGCAGGTGATTCATTATTAATTGTTGATGATGTATTTGACTCTGGTCGTAGTATTGTTGCATTAAAAGAAAAGCTTTCAGAGCTTATGCGTTTAAACTTGCCACGTGACATCCGTATTGCGTGCCCATATTACAAACCAAAAAACTCAAAAGTAGACACTGTTCCAGATTATTATATTCATGAGTCTGAGGAGTGGTTAGTGTTCCCGCATGAACTATCGGGTTTAACACCGGATGAAATTATTGCTGGTAAATCTGATCTTGTGAAAATTCATGATATTTTGCTAGAGAAGTAATTAGTAATTTGCATAAATAAAA
>NZ_BADT01000217.1 GCF_000239855.1 Pseudoalteromonas sp. BSi20652
TTTTGTTAACTGTATTTTAGCTACTGTATTAATACAGCAGATAAACATTATGAGTGATTTATATAATCATCTTTTTTATCACCAAGGTAGAGCTTAAGTAGCTTTTCAGGCGCACTGGGTAGATGTACACTTAAAAGTAATCCCGGAGTGTGATTAAAGTTGCTATCAATCCCCATACAATGAAATTGAGCGCCTAGTTTATGATATTGCTTTAATAAAATGGGTATGTCTTTTTTATCTTCTTCTATTCCCATAACTAATGTTGATACGTGATCTATGTTTAACGTGTGATCACTAATAAAGTCCTCAAACTCTGGGTGAATTTTATTATTAAAAGGCGTATTGGCGCTAACACCTTGTTTATTATTAACCATTGCATGGTCAATAATAGCTACAGAGCGGGGGTCGTAAAGTTTACTCAAGGAAACTGTACCATACAAAGTTCTATAACGAGGGTTTAATGCCATAAATGCGCCAATGCCTTTAAATAGCAGTAATAAACCATGGTAACTGCCTTGATGTTTTTGAACTATAAACGATCGACCCATTTCCAAACACGGCTGTTGCTGATTAATAAAAGAGGGTTCAAAATTAAACATTTGCGATAAATAAAGAGCGCTGACATCGCTATTTTTTAGCAATAAATCAGTTTGCCCTATTCTATAGGCACCAATTATCTCTTCATTTTTATGATCATAAATAAATAAATGCATGTAGCTTGCGTCAAACTTATCGGTATCACATGGCTTGCCGCTTCCTTCGTTTAATGTACGAAAGGTTATTTCTCTAAGACGTGTTATTTCAGCAACACAATTAGGTATTTGCACTTGATAGCCGTAATAAACTGAGTAACTTTTAAAGTCTAATAAGTGCTGTTCGCTTGGTAAGTTAGCAAGCTCATTCGTCATTTTTATTTTATCAACACCAGGCATAATAGCTTCAAGTTGTGTTGATTGGTTATCGTCCTGCCAAGGAGTTATAAAGCGATTATCGTTTAAATAACACTGCAGGCGAGCAATATCGTTGATATCGTCAACGTGCTCAAATTTACTTAATAATTTTGGCATAAGTAAATTACCAGCACTTAAATTAATGGACCCTTTTTGTATTTTAAGTAACTCACGTACAAGCATTAGCAATCTAAAGCGATAATAAATTCGTCCTAAATTATGAAACGTTGAGCTGTTTTGGCCACTTATAAACACAGGCAGTAAAGGGGCTTTTGTTTTTAGTGCTAATTGAGCGGCTAAACGGTTCCATTGCCCGTCGGTTACACGTTGCTTTTCTGATTGAAAAAATGAGACTCTGCCTGCAGGAAAAACAACAAGTAAACCATCGTTGTTTACATGCTTAAAACATTGTTTGATTGCACTGGTGTTAATGGCGGCTTTTGGCTTTAATGGGTTTGCAAAAATAAAGTAATCTTCTATTTCTTTAAATATTTTTAAACCAACGTTAGCCATTACTTTTGTATCACTTCGATAATTGGTTAATAATTTTGCAATTATTACGCCTTCTATCATCCCATAAGGGTGATTACATACCACTATGCAAGGGCCTTGCTTAGGTATTTTACTAATAATCCCTTGTTCACCAAGAACATTGATACCTAATACATTTAGTAGCTTTTCGCTAAATTCTTGTTTGCCTAAACCGGATAAATTATTAGATAAGTAGATGTCACGTAATTTATTTATACCTAATAAGCTGTCGAGCAGCGGAGCGGCTATTTTTAATATATGACCTAAAGGCGAAGCTGTATTTATTGCAGCCACACTTAGGTTTGATACGGGATGATTTAGTTTTGTCATATATTTAGTACTCTTGAGTATTTAAGCTGTTGTTATTACGTGCTGTGTATATTGAGACCGAGGCAAAACCATATTATGTTCAAAAAAAGCTAATAAAGTTCGCTTTTTTACAATGATTTGATGATTTGGGTAACCAAATTATCTGCTTTTTAGTAGTAAATACTTCAGTAGTTTAGACTAAAGCGTTTAATTATTGAAAAGTAAAATAATCAGAATTCATTGCAACTTTAATAAAACCGTTAAAATTTTAGTTGTAAGTGATTGCTCGCAACTAAAAAGGTAGGCCTTTAAGCATTGATTAATGCTATGTAAGGTACATATTCATTAATAGAAAAATCTCGCCCTTATACTATTTACTTTGCCCGCGTCTGAGCTTACCACTGGTATGTACGTCGATAGCATTACTAAGCATTACGAAGGGTTCAATAGTATAAAAATTAAGACCAGCGGTTTGATGCGTGATAAGTCAATTATTAAACGCTTAGTAACAGAAGCAGTACTAACCTACTGATTTATTTTTCTATGGGTGCTTTACTTCATGATTTAGGGCAAGCCAAGCTACCTCAGGGGATACTTTCAAAACTAACTAAGTTGACCAGCACTGAGCATCAACAATTAAAAAAACACGTAGTGCAAGGCTTGGGTTCAGTTAAAGGTGAAAAGGGTATTACACCGTTAATTCTCGACATGATAGTAAATCACCATGAGCAATTGGACGGCTCTGGTAATTCTCCAGAGATACAGGCTGAAAAGCTAAGTCGTCCACCCCTTATTATAGCAATCGTTAATGTATGTGATGCAATGACTGCTGACAGAGTACATCAAGAGAGTTATGAGCTTATTAACACATTATGTTATTTTTTAGCCAATAAACAATTATTTGATGGTGAGTTAGTACAACGTTTTATGAAGTGTTTAGGGGGGCATCTGGTAGGGAATATTGTAAAATTAACGAATGAACGTTTAGCCTTAATGCTTGAGAGGATCGTATTAAATCCTATTAAACCTACAACTAAGCTATTTTATAATGCTAAGCACAATCATCATGTTACACCGAAAGACATCGATTTAAGTGAGCACACCTAAGAGCTTAAAATACTATCAAGTGTTAAGCCCTTAGATTATGAGATTAATTTGTCTCGCCTGCTAAAAGAGCATTTGTTGAATTAGCTTTACTGCATTGCCTTTTTTTAGTTTTTTTTGCTGAAATAAACGCACCCAAAAAGCAACTTCCCATTAGTGTTAACCATAACAAAGTGCCTAGCTCTACGTGCAATGCAAAACAACACAGCGCCAAAGAGATCAACGCATTTAACATTGCCCCTAGCCAATAATGGTTTACGGGGTTATCGCATTGTCCTGCTTGAGTACATGCGCAGTAGTTTGCTTTGTAAAAGCAAAAAACACTTACGCCACAAAAAATAAGTGCAGCCACAATAAGTAAAGTAACCACTGTTTTATTCCCTCTTTGATTTTATGCTAAGTGTAAATTGCTAAGAATTTTAAATCAATCTAAATGATAATCAATCACGTTTAGAGTCATTACTCTAATAGCATATTTCTCATCCGATGAGTTTTAAATAGTTGTTAAAATACCGTTAAAAAACATGTTTTTGCACCTTTTTGATGTGATCATGAAGTTTTTTAAAAAAAATTGATGTAGTGTAGCTAAGTTTTAAATCTTAGTTACAACACACATAGCTACCCAAACAGTTTGTTTGGTTAAGGATACAATAATGAAATTTACTAAAACACTTATCGCAGCCTCGCTTGCATTTGTTTCAGCTGATAGTTTTGCAGCTGCGTTTCAACTAGCTGAGCAAAATGCATCAGGTTTAGGCCGTGCATATGCCGGTGAAGCTTCTATCGCAGACGACGCGTCTGTTGTTGCACGTAACCCTGCACTAATGACTTTATTTAAAGACAAGCAACTAAGTGTTGCTGCTATTGGTGTAATTCCAGATGTAAGCTTAGAAGGCGAAGGTGCGCCAACGGGTATTGAGCAATCCTCACTTAATGACGATAGCATTGCACCAAGTGCAGTGGTGCCAGCAGCTTACTTTACTATGCCTTACAACGATAAAGTATCACTTGGTTTTGGTGCATTTTCTAACTTTGGTTTATCAACTAAATTTAATGATGACTACGCCGCAGGCCAGATTGCGGGTGAGACTGAGATTTTTACAGTTAATATGAATGCAAGTGTTGCCTATAAAGTAACTGAGCAGTTTAGTTTTGGTGTTGGCCTAAATGTAATTTATGCTGATGCAACTATAGTTCGAAAAATAGGTGTAAACCCTTTTGGCGTTCCAAGTTCAACGAACGTTGTTGATCTTGAGGGTGATGATACTGGCTATGGATTAAATGTAGGCCTAATGTATCAACTTGATGAAAATAGCCGTTTTGGTTTTAATTATCGTACAGAAACAGATATAACATTTGAAGGAACTTATTCAAGCGCTGCACGTGGTATCGCTGAGCGCTCAGGTTCTGTTGATATTACTCTACCCGCTATCGCTGAATTTTCTGGTTCACATCAGTTAGATGAAAAGTTAGGTTTACACTACAGCGTACTATGGACTGGATGGAGTAGCTTTGACAAATTAGAAGCTGAAGTTGGTTTACCACCAGAGCAAGGTTTTGAAAAAACAGAAGACTTCTCTGATGCATTACGTTACTCAGTAGGTACTGATTACCAGTTAAATGAAGACATACTACTTCGTGCTGGTGTTGCATTTGATGAGTCGCCGGTATCACAAACGCACCTATCAATCTCTATTCCTGATACAGACCGTTTCTGGTTCTCGTTTGGTGGTAACTACACAATTGATCAAAACTCTAATTTTGATCTTGGTGTGAGTATTATCCGTGGTAAAACACAAACGTTTACAGAAACTGATGACTCAGGTAGTCAGTGGGCTTTTGAATCTAAAGGTCACGCAGTACTTATTGGTGCTCAGTACAACTACACGTTTTAATGTAGGAGTGTCTTGTGGTTAATCACAGGCAC
>NZ_BADT01000216.1 GCF_000239855.1 Pseudoalteromonas sp. BSi20652
CTTTAAGTAAGCGCTGCTAGTTTTTTTTGTCAATTGTCTTTTTGGGAGGATGATCATAACAAAGTCAGAGAGTAAGTAGGTTCCAATCCTCCTTATGTTTGTAAAGCTAATTAACTACTAATAGTGACTTACTTATGTTGCTTATAATATCGCGACTGTTGGTGTTTTCTGATAAAATTTAACTCTATAAATTTTTGTTAATACAGCAGAACTATTATGTTTGATTTTAAAGTAACTGTATTTAATAACACGCAAAATCAACTGGGAGAAAGCCCTCTTTGGCATCCTTTGCTTGATACATTATTCTGGGTCGATATTGATAAAAAAATACTCTACAGCAGAAAAGAAGATAGCATTTTAAAAAATGATTTAAATGACACTTCAATTGTTAAACAGGTAACCATGGATGATACAGTGACCGCTTTAGCTTGGCTAAATGCAGATTACTTAATACTTGGCACTAATACAGGTATTTATCGTCATCATATAAACAATGAAACGCAAGAGCTAATAGTTGCAATTGAAAAAGATGAATCAAATACGCGTTCTAATGATGGGCGTGCAGATCCTTGGGGGGGATTTTGGCTAAGCACTATGCATGTTGATGCTAAAAAAGGGCAAGGCAAAATTTATCGTTATTACAAACATAAACTAAAATGTATCGTCAACAACTTAACTATTCCTAATGGTTTATGTTTTGATAAAGCGCGTTTGCGCGGTTATTACTGCGATTCATTTGCAAGCTGTATTTATATGATTGATTTAGATGAAGATACAGGAGCCCCTTGTTCTGAACCGCGTGTTTTTTATCAATTTAGTAACGCAAATGTTGATCCTGATGGTTGCGTGACTGATACGTTAGGTAACTTGTGGGTGGCCGTGTGGGGCATGGGGTGTGTTATGTGCTTATCCTCAAAAGGTAAGCTAATTACAACGATAAAGCTTTGTGCAATAAAACCTACATGCACTGCCTTTGGTGGTAAAAATGCAGAGTTATTACTGGTAACGTCGGCTTTTGATGATGCGATTAATAATCGAGTGTCCACGCAGGGTGTTGTGTTTCAAATATCAGGCATAAAAAACGGGCAGTTTGAGCCACCCGTTATACTTTAATTTATTAAGCTTTAGGTGTAACCCACATAACACCAACTTCTTTTTTGGTTACTATAACCTCAATACCGGCGCTGATTGGTTGCTCACTTTTGAGCCTCCAACTAATCCCTGAGTATTGATGCGAGGTTAAACCTTGCTTTGTTACATCGCTGGTAAGTATAAAAGTAAGGTCAGCAAAATCACTGTTAACTTGCTTTTCATCTACGCGATTTTGAATTTTTTTCAATGGTTTCCAAAGTGCAACGGCTAAACCTGCTGTTACAACTGCGTTACTCCAAAGCGCTGTGGTTAATGAATCGGGTAAAATACCCAGACTCATTAATAATCCCGTAAGGAATAGCGACAATCCAAAAAATAATAGAATGAATGTAGAAAGGCCAAGTACTGCCACTTCTATTATTAAAGCAACAATACCAAGTACCATAAGTGTTTGCGGTAAATTTTGCGTAATAAAATCCATACAAACCTCTTTATTTAGTTATTAACCCTGATGCTTTTTGTTTAAGCTATTAATAATTGCCATACCTTGAGCAACCATCGAGCTTGCATCTGTCGCGTTATCTGGTAATAAAACAATTGATGACTCACGTGCAATAGCTTCTTTAGCAGCAATTGCTTTAGTTGCTAAGTCTAACTGAATTGCTTTTTGACCTTGTTCTGTGTCTGCTGCTTCACCTATTTTAATAAGTGCATTTGCTTGTGCTTCTGCAACAGTGGTAATAGCTGTTGCTTCACCTTCAGCGCGTAAAATTTGTTCTGCCTTATCGGCTTCTGCAGCAAGTACTTGTGCTTGTTTTTTACCTTCGGCAACGTTGATATTAGCTTGGCGGTCACCTTCTGATTCTAAAATTTGAGCACGCTTAACACGTTCAGCTTTCATTTGTGCTTCCATCGCCTCCATAATAGAGTTAGGTGGCACAATATCTTTAATTTCGTAGCGTAGTACTTGGATACCCCAAGGCTCAGATGCCTGGTTTATAGCTGCAACAATGTTGGTGTTAAGTAAATCACGCTCTTCAAATGTTTTATCAAGCTCCATTTTACCTAATTCTGAACGCATTGTTGTTTGCGAAAGTTGTACAACTGCAAACGTATAGTCATCAACACCATACGTTGCTTTGTATGGGTCTAGTACCCTAAAATACAGTACGCCATCAACTATAAGTGAGATATTATCTTTAGTGATAGCTGACTGCGATGGTACATCTTGAGCTTGCTCTTTTAAGCTACGATCAGCCGAGATTCTATCAATAAATGGAATAATAAAATTAAGACCAGCTTCTTTGGTTGATTGATATTTACCAAAACGCTCGATTAACCAGGCGCGGTTTTGCGGCACAAATTTAACGCTACTTTTCAAAAGTACGATTACAAAAACAAGTAAAAAAGCCTCAACAGTAAAAACTATATCGAGGATTTGTGTGACTGGATCCATTTAAACATTCCTTATAATAATTAAAACGCTGAGTGATTGTATTGTGTATTATTTCAGCGTGTATAGATTATCACTACAGCAAGCTTTTAACCACTAAAACAGCTATTGTTGTATTTTAATATACCTAGGGCGTGTTGATCTTTGTGGATTGAAATTTGTTCAATCCAAGGAAAATTTAATCGCAGCGCGAGGTTTGTAATTTAGTGGGCAGTCGATGACTGCTCCTGCGTTATTCTATTGGCTTACATCCATGTAAGAATAAGTAAAAGACAAGCAAAGCTTCCGCGTCCTGCTTACGGCCCTTACCTACATCCATGTAGGAAACAAAGAGTTAATCGTCCCTAGAAAGAACCCTTTGGGCAGCGCATGTTTGGCATTTATGCTGCGTTATCGCCTATTTATGGTGAATAACCACACTGCATAGGCTCTGCCTTGCCTAATAAATAAACATGCTGCTGCAAATATAACCACCAAAGAACAACACGCTCTAGTGTGAAGGGAATTCAGATATTTTATTTCGACCTGTTCTTTTTGCATTATATAGTGCTTTATCAGCTTTATTGATAAGATCTTCTGGTTTTGTTTTAGTATTAGGTATGATGCTGTGAAAGCCAACACTAAGCGTGAGTTTTTCAGAAACACTAGAGTGTTTATGCTCAATAGCTAACTCAGCTATTTTTTCCTGAATTAAATTAGTAAAAATAAAACAATGCTCTGCATCAGTTGCCGAAAGTATTATTGCGAACTCTTCACCACCGTAGCGAGCAGTTAAATCACCTGTGCGCTTACATAATTTGTGAAGTGACTTGGCTACTGAAATAAGCACTTCGTCACCTTTTTGATGTCCGTAGTTATCGTTATAACGTTTAAAAAAATCAATATCACACATTATTAAACTAATGGGTTCTTTATTACGCGCACAGCGCTTAATTTCACATTTCAAAGCTTGATCAAAACAACGACGGTTAGCAATGCCCGTTAACCCGTCTGTATTAACTAATTCGCTTAATTTTTGGTTTGCGGTAATCAGTTGTTGCTGAGTAAGTTCCAGCTTTTTTTATAATTTATGTTTTTGAATGCGTTAGTTAGTATTTCACCTACTAATTTTAGCCGAATTAAATCAACATCTGTCCATTCGCGTTGCTCTGCAACACAGTCACAGCCAATAAAGCCAACAAGCTCCTTTTCGTAACTTAAACCAATACACAAGACAGATTTTATATTTTGTAGTTCAAATTCATCTTTTTCAGCTTGGGCTGAGACAGGTAAGGTTGCTACATCATTTACTTTGAACAGATAAGTGTCGTTCATTAATTTAAAAAAGTAGGGCAATTCGTTTTTAGGTACATCTTGTAGTGTTTCTTTAAAAGGGACAATGCCTTTGTTTACCCATTCATGCGTATTGCTCATTTTGGTATTGTTATCATGAAATGTAAATAGATAGCTGCGATCTGCATGGCAGACAGTTCCAATTGCCTTTAAGGCATAGTTTATGTGGCTATCAATATCGTCGTTTTGAATATCAATTAAATCTGCTGATATATTTGATATTACAACATCAAAGTTACCATTTTCATCGTTACCATATTTTTCTATTTCAAATGTGATCATTGAAACAGTATCGGTAATATAAGCAAACTTAATGCTTAATAAGAAGGCAGTTTGGTCAATTTCAAGCACAACGCTGTTTTGTACATTGGGGAGGAGGTAATCATCAAATAAATTTTGCAGGTATAACGGCTTTTTGCTCAAAGGGCTAATGAGTGTTATGTGCTTAAAGTGATTTTCATCCAAGCATGTTTCTTTTTTTAAATTAAACAGTGTTTGTGCTTGTTTATTAGCTTTATAAATGTGTGTTTTTGAATCATGGACTAAAACAGCAAAAGGGAGGTATTTTAATGTGCTCCAAGTTTCTTTTATTGAGTTCACTGTTGATCACTACCCTTTGTTGTTAATTATTTGAACCTTTTTGAAATCCGATTCTTTTTTATTTTTATATTATAAGTTTTAGTACAATTTTATTGATATTACTAACTTTTTAGTGCGTTTGCATTAACGACGTATTATAATTGATACTGTATATCATTACTCTTTTCTACTCTAAGTCTTTGCTGGCTTATTTGCATTTTTAGTTATAGGTTATTCAAGCATTTCATGACAGAGATCACTACACACCAAGCTTCTCGCCGTCGGTTACTTATCGCGTTGGCAATAACATGCTCATTTATGGTTATTCAAGTTATTGGAGCGTATTACGCTAATTCGCTTGCTGTACTTGCTGATGCGGGGCATTTATTTGTTCATAATAGTTCACTTTTTATTGCATTAATAGCCTCTAGTTTAGCGATTCACTTAGCTAAAACATACAATGATGGTCACCAACGAGCAGAGCTACTCGGGGGGCTAGTTAATGGCTTTTTATATTTAGCAATCAGCTTAGTTATTCTGTATGAAGGCGGTGAGCGTTTTATGCATCAGCATGAAGGAAACGAACTCGCCATTAATAGTTACTTAATGTCTGTTATTGCGGCAATTGGCTTTTTATTTCATGGCGCAGCTGCATGGGTTTTATACAAAGGGCGTAAAGCAAGCATTAATGTATATGCAGTGTTCTTGCATTCGTTTTTTGATTTAATTTCGACGGTTTCTACTTTTATCGCAGGTGTGCTTATTTACTTTACTGGTTGGACAGTAATTGATATTTTATCAAGTATGTTGATTGCTTTGTTTGTTTTGTTTACGGGTATTAAAGTTATTATTAGTTGCGTAAAAGGGCTGCGTTTAAATAAAGCAAAGTTGCCAAAGGCATCAGATATCGAAGATGAAATTACTAATATAGAACATGTTCACAATGTACATAATGTGACCGTTACCCGAAAATATAAAGGTATTGTTGTTGGTGCTCATGTTGTGCTTAAACAGCACTGTACCATGGAAAAGCATGATGAAGCATGTCGTTTGAAGGTAGAGCAATTACTCTGTGAAAAGTTTAAAGTTAAAAGTAGTGTCCTACAAATAGAAAGCCACGAATGCCATCATATCCACTGAAATAGATGAGCACGAAAGCGTAAAAAAATAGTTTTTACGCTTTGCTTTTGACCTAAACTAAATTAATTATATTACCAAAACAATTATCCTCACACAGTGCTTTAGCTGTCATTGGTTTTGCAAAGTAATAACCTTGCAATACATGGCAGCCTGCGCTAGCTAAAAACATCATCTGCTCACGAGTTTCTACGCCTTCGGCGATACAGTACAGCTCTAGGTTTTCTGCCAAAGAAAGGATCGTCTTTATAATTGATTCATCCCCCTTGTCAACGCCAATACTATTAACAAAGCTTTGATCAATCTTAATTACATTAATCGGGAATTGACTCAAATAAGTGAGTGAAGAATAACCTGTTCCAAAATCATCAAGTAATAATTTAAAGCCAGCAGCTTTTAATTTCTGCAGTTGATTAGCCGCTTTGTGTTTATCTTCAAGTAAAATACTTTCAGTTATTTCAAGTCTGAGTTGTTTTGGTGAGATCTGTGCCTGGGCTAATATAAGTTGTAATCGCTCAGTGATATTTTCTTTTAAAATATGTTTAGGTGATAAATTTAAGGAAATATAAAATAATTTATTCTGGTTAAGTAATTTTTTCAGCTCAACCAGTGCACGGCGTAATGCTTGCTCGGTAAGTTGTGTTACTAACCCTGTTTCCTCTGCTATGGGAATAAATAGAGCGGGTGAAACTAGCTGCCCGTTATTTTCCCAACGCATCAGCAATTCTACACCATTAATTGTTTTTGCTTCTATGTCAATAATAGGCTGATAATGATTAAAAAATAGATTGTCTCTTGCTGCATCTTTCAAATCATTTTCAAGGAGTAGTTTTTGTTTAATTTGTTCATTCATTTTATCGCTGAAAAACTCAAAGTCATTTCTTCCGCCTTGCTTAGCTTGCATCATAGCAACATCGGCATTTCTGATGAGTATGTCTGGTGTTACAGCATCAAAGGGGTAAAGAGCAACACCAATACTTGCAGAGATATTAATAGCAAAGTCTTCAATAATTACTCTATTAGCTAATTCTTTACTTATTTCTTTAACTACACGGCGAAGTGACTCTTGAGATTCTACATTTTGGATAAGCACTAAAAATTCATCACCACTTTGTCGACCCAGCTGAGCATTATTCCCAAGTATACTGGTTACGCGTTCGGTAACGTTACACAGTAATTTGTCACCTACGGCATGACCAAAAGAATCATTTACGGGTTTAAATTTATCTAAATCAATAAATAATAGTGCGCATTGGGTATCGTGTTCGAGGGCATTATTAATGGCTTTTTCAATATATTGATACATTAAACTTCGATTGGGTAGTTTAGTGAGTGGGTCAAAATCAGCTAAATAACGTAGTTCGTTTTCAGCTCTTTTTTTTGCTCTGTTAAGTCAGATATGACAACAACATAGTAATTAACTTCTTTGGTGTTTTTTGCAACAGCCGTAACATTTATGTGGACTGGGTGTTCGTTACTTTTAGTTGTTTTTACATATGTATCAATTTGCCAGCTTTCAGCAGGTTTTAATGCTTTTAAAATATTCGTAAACTCTTCACATTTCTTTTCACCCATCGCTTTTATAAATAACTTAGGGCTCATTTTTTCTGCAGCAGTGCCATTTGAAAAGGTGTCAATAAAACTATTATTTGCAGAGAAAGGCATTAAGTGCTCATCTAAAATAAGGAGCCAATCATTTATTTGACTGAACGCTTCACCTAAAATTTTTGCTTGTTGTTCATTGGCGCGTTGTTCAGTAATATTTGTATATATACCAGAAACATATAGAGGCTCATTTGTTTGAGGGTGATATATGATTTGGCCAGCGTCTTGGTACCAGAGCCAGCGTCCGTCTTTGTGCTTGAGGCGAAATGTAGCTTGCCAATTTTTATTTTTGTTATTGATGCCAATATAGGTATGCCATTTACTTTCAAAACGGCGTATATCATCAGGATGTATAAGAGACAAAAATTTATCGATATGAATACGCTCTTCTAAATCCTCATAACCTAATTCTGTTCCACGAAGTGTGTTTACAGAATTGTTTTTAAATTGGTAGTCCCACACACCGCTTTTATTGTTTTTGAGTGCAAGCTCTGTTTGTTTTTGGGAATGAATAGTGGCTCTGTGTGCTTTTTCAATCGTTAACTGGCGGCGTCGGTATTGCCAAAAAAGTAAAATAATAAACCTAATGCTAAAATGAGATAGCCAGCAATTGCATATGGAGAACTCCAAGGAGCATAAGCAACATTTATTTTAATGGTTATGGGATCGCTCGTAATAAATCGCTCTCTAGTCTGTGCCGATATTGTTAGGGAATAATTACCGGGCAGAAGTTTAGTAAAAAATACTTGATTGGATTGTAAATCTTCATAGGTAAGGGAGGTTGGTCCATCGAGAATTACTTTGTAGTACGTTTTATCAACATTAGAATAAGAGAAATCAGAAAAGTTAATCGTTAAGCCCATGTCCTCATAACCTAATTCAAGTGGCTTATTAATGTATTGTTGGGGGTAGTAGTTTAATTTTCTAGTGAGTAGGTTTATATCAGTAATAGCCAAGCTACGTTGTTGCAATAAGTCTTGTTTAGTAAAGTCAGAGGGTTTAAAAATTAAAGCACCTGCTTTACTGCCAAAAATAAACTGGCCATCGTTCAACATTGTTGCTGCGATAGCTGTAAATTGGTTTATGTTTAGGCCATCTTTGACAGAATAACTGTTTACATAAAGTGTATCTAAATTTAATTGGTATAACCCGTTGTTGGTACTAACCCATAAAAAATCATCGTTATCAGGAAGCAGCGAGTATATTGAATCTGTCTTAAATGAATTAAATAGACCTATGTGATGTTTTTTTTCATAACTCAGAGGGTCTACACCAATTAACCCCTCTTGCGTAGTAGCCAACCATAATATATTTCGTTTTGAATCTAAATGGTAATTCTCTACTGTATAATAAATCTCTTCCTTAGGTTTTAAAGATTGGAATATGGTTGTTAATTTTTGCGTTTTTACATTATATCGAGAGAAACTTTTTGATGTGCCAATAAGAAGATCTTCAGGGTGATTTTTTAGCGGGTTGTAAAAAGTATAAGCATAAATTGGATTTAACTGATCTTTAAGTCCTTCTACAATTTCTGTAATACCGGTTTTTTCGTCAAATACATAAAAGTTTTCATCAGATATAAATGCATATTTACTTGGTGCTATTTGTGCAAAACCAAATAAATTAGGTAAGCTGAGCACATTGTCTTTTGTATCTCCGTGCTCAATAATTTCATGGGTGTGTTTATCAAAAAGCTTAAAACCATCAAAAGTGACAAGCCATAAATACTGTTCATCTCCTATGGAAGATGGAAAAATATCATAAACAGCAGCAGACCCAAACACAGCTTTAGGGTCGGTGGTATTGAGATAAACATCGCTTTTATTCGTTACTGGGTTATAACGCACAATACCGTCATCAGTACCAAACCAAATAATATTATTTTTATCTTGGTGTATTTTATTAAATGTATTATTGCCAGGTAAAAAGATATGTTTGAATCGGCGAGTTTTGATAGGCCAGATAAAGACCCCTTGAGTTCGTGATGCAAGCCAAAGTGCACCTGACTTATCGATAGTTAAATCACTAATAGAATTATCATTAATATTAAATTTACTTTTTTCATAATTAAGTATGAATTCTAAGTCACCACTTTCACGATGGTAGCTAAACAACCCTTTTTCAGTAGCTACAAATTCACCGTAATCAGTATTTATATAATCCCATATATTATAGTCAGGAATTAACGTTGTTATATTAGACTTGTCTATTTCTTTATTATCATCAAACGAAATTCGATACATCCCTTCAACAGTACCTACGAGTAAGCCAAGCTCTTGATCAACGTGTAAAAACTTTACGTTAATATTGTCGAACGTTATTTTTTCTGGGGGATGAATAGGTAATTTTACAAGTTTATTCGTAGCTAAATTTACACTGTACAACCCATCATATGTACCAACATACAAGGTATTGTTGTATAGAGTTAATGCTCGGATGTAATCGGCTTTATTTGGCAAACTCAGTAAAGGTAAAAAGGCTTTACTTGCTTCTTCGTATTTAAATATTTGTTCATCAATAGCTAAATAATAAATACCAGGTTGTTGAGCCAATGCTGAAATAGGTGAATAAATTTGATTTTCTTTGTTTATTTTGCCAGAGTAAAATTTTTCTGTTTTTAATGTTAGCGGGTTTATTATGTAGGCACCTGCAATATCCGTAGAGACAATTAGATTTCCATCGTTTGTTTTAAATAGCGCATGTATAAGATGTTTATCTAAGCCAAATCCACCGTCAAACGTTTTAACTTTGTACCCATCAAACCTATTTAGGCCTTGATTAGTTCCGATCCATATATACCCAATATCGTCTTCTTTCGTTTGGACAACATAGCTTTGAGAGAGGCCTTCATCGGTGGATAGGCGTTGTAATTGTTGGGCATAATTTTGTGATGCAAGTACATCCTGGATGCACAATAAAATTAAAGCAATTTGAAATAAAAATTGATTAAAACGCACTTATCATCCCCATTAAATTTATTGCTATACTTAGCTAAGTGTCAAATATAGCACAGGTTTTAACCTTTTAATTACAAATAATAAGCCTTAAGCCATAAATTATTTCCAATTCTACGCTAGTGTTATATAAACAATTCTCGTTTGAACATAAGGTGTATTGATTTTGTTTAATGTGGACGCAAAAAACAGTATTTTGTTAGTCATTGACCTACAAGAGCGTTTATCGCCTGTAATTAATGACTTCGATAAAATTATAGAAAACACATTACAACTTGCAAAAGTAACTACCATTTTAAATGTACCTGTGTTGATTACAGAGCAATACGTAAAAGGATTGGGTAAAACTCATTTTCAAATAAGAGTGGCTTTTCCTAGCTCTGTGTATTTTCATAAAACTTACTTTAGTGCGTGTGCAGAACCTGGTTTTATTGATAAGTTAAAAAGCTATGGTAAAAAGCAAATTATCGTTGTGGGCACTGAGGCACATGTTTGTGTTTTACAAACATGTTTAGACTTAATTCAAAATGGTTTTGAAGTTGTTATCGCAAATGATGGAATAGGATCGCGGAACCCGCAACATAAAAATTTGGCGATTGAGCAACTGCGCCAAGCTGGAGCAATAATATCTTGTGCAGAAATTATTATTTTTCAATGGACAAAACAAGCAGCAACACCTACTTTTAAAAAATATTGCCTATAATTAAATAGAGCATCTGTATACAATGTAAATATAATGTTTAATTGTGGTTGGCTATACAATTTATTATTGCGCTTAATGAGTGGGATTTGTTTGCATACGTAAAAAGCAGCTGATTTTTATAAACAACAATGTGAAAAACAACTTTAAGGTTCTTATGTCTAGTGTTAGTAGGTTACTTACAATTATTTTTAGTCTTTTATTTGTCGAGTCTATTTTCTTGGCTTATATTTTAACACGTTAGCGCAAGCATTTATGGTTGGTTTGCCATTGTGTTTATTGCCGATATGGCTTTTAAATACGCAAATAGAAAACCCTGTAACACCGCACGTAGTGGCCGCTGCTATAATGATGTTCTCTTTTTTGCACATACAGCAAACCTTCGGTTTAATTGAAGTGCACTTTGAAATATTTATTTTAATGCCTATGCTAATTGTATTTGTGCAGTGGCGGGTATTTATTACGGCATTATTATTTGTGGCTGTGCACCATTTTTCTTTTTACTACTTACAAACTCAAAATACAGGATTTTATGTATTTGATCCGGATAGGCTTGCTTTTACAACCGTGCTAATACATGCCGGCTATGCAATAGTAGAAGTGCTTGTTGTAGGTTACATAGCTAAAATGTTGCAAATTGAGCGACGTGCCGGTTTGTCACTGAGCTTTGCTACAGAACAAATTATGCTAGACCCAGAGCAGATTAAATTATCACTCAGAGCAGAGGACACAAAAAGTGATGCAGTGAATGGTTTTAATACTTTATTAGATTATCTATCTGACGTGATAAAACAAGTCAAAACGCAATCTGAATCACTGAAAATAAACTCTCAAGAACTAATTCAAGTACATGATCAATTAGCAGATAGTGCCCAGCAACGAACACAGCAAACAGATGACATTGCTAATTCAGGCGCTCAGGTTTCTAATGGTTTTAAATTAGTTGAGCAAGAAAGTGAAGTTTTAAAACATCAAGTTGATAATATTACACAATCAGCAAAAGGTGCATTAGGTGATGTATTACAGACAGACAGTAAGAGTAGGGAATTACTGAATCTTCTCAATCATACAGAAGAGCAAATAAATCAACTTGTTGCAGCTGGCGATGTTATTTCAAGTTTACTTAATGAAATATCGGGCATTGCTGAACAAACTAACCTTCTTGCACTTAACGCTGCTATTGAGGCTGCTAGAGCGGGCGAACATGGCAGAGGTTTCGCCGTTGTAGCAGACGAAGTGAGATCGTTGGCTAATAACAGTAAAGCAACGACTGATAAAATTGGATTAACGCTCAAAGATTTAGTTAACAACAGTAAAACATCAACTCAGTCTATGAGCCAATGTGTAAACTTTGTAGTTGATTTAGCCGAAATAAGTACCGCTATGAAAGAAAATATATCAGCGATGACTGAACAAATTGAGGCTGTATCGAGTAGTACTAACTCAGTTGCGCAAGTGGTAGCAGAGCAGGCTGGTAATACTAAATTAATAGCAAGTAGCACAGATAATATGCTTCAAAATCAATATCAAGATACACAAATAGTACATCAGCTAACTGCTAAAGTTCAGTTGATCGATGTTAGTATCGATGTACTAGAGCAAAGTGTTGCTAAGTTTAAATAAACCGAATTCTTTTATATTTTCGCTTATAGCTACATGGCTTATTTGCGTTGTTGCTGGGTTGGTTTATTTTCAATTAGAGCAGCTTAAATTGTTTGATAGCTCAAAAATTTTAATGCAAAAACATTGGTTTAGTAATTTTAAAAAGCAATTGGATTGGGTTGATACTGGTGAGCCGTCTTTAGTGCTCATAACAGAAAAAAACTGCGGGTGTACTATACAAGCTAAACCACATATTTCATCGTTAACTTCTTTTGCTACAAATAAAGGCATGAAGATTGTGCAAGTTGAATTAACACCAATCCTTAAACACGTTATTCCAGCTACTCCTGCCGCTGTTATTATTAACAAAGCAGGTGAATTTGTTTATGCAGGGCCGCTCTCCGAAGGATTAGCTTGTGCTCAGGGTAGTGGTTTTGTTGAAACTGTGGTCACTAATTTAGCCGCAGGTTTTAACTCCAACCTTTTAATTACACAAACCAAGGGATGTTACTGTGTAAATAATGCATAAATAACGCGTAGAAAAACTAAAGCTCGCACTTAAATTAACAGTTGCGAGCTTTTTAATAATAATTAAATTAAAACTAAGCCATAAAGACCTGATGACACAAACATACACGGCGCAATAGCACGCACATTGTTGTGCTGTATTCTTTCAAGCAATATATTCCCGCGTATATGACTGAAACGTTTGCTACTAGCATTGCTAAATGTAGTCCAAAATACAGGCTGTTACTGCGAACCAAGCGAGACGGTGGCTATTTGTGTTTTATTGCCAATTTCTGCAAAAAAAACAATACAAAAGCACCTAAAAAAGCCGTAGTTACCCTATTTACTCCTTTACGTTTTCGTCTGGAATTAACAGCTAAAGGCTAACGATAATAAAACTGATGTTTACAAGCCAAGGTAAATACTCAGAATAAAAGCGGTGACTAAGTCATTTACCAAAACCAGTCTGATAGACCATGATTAATTAAACTTGCAGTTAAAATACCAAGAGTAAGCACGCCTTTATTGTAAAACAGGCGGCTAGAAGAAGCGATATAGGCTGGTTTTATTCCTTATTTCGACAAGTATTACGGTGGTGGATGCTGAAAAGTTTCCATTAATTATTATAGGAGGGAGCACAAAAACAATGTAAACAACACTATCCCGCCATGAGGATATAGTGTTTACCTAAGTCTCGCGGATAACGCTTTATACAATATTACCATACACATGAGAGGCAATTATGCTGATAAGCTTACTCATTACTGAATGGTCTACTTCCTGGTACATGGTTATTATTTCATAATTTTTTTATTAAAATAATTTACTGTTTTTGACAAATTTTTGTAATTTTTAATCTCAATGTATTGATAACCATTCCTGTTTGCATTAGTATGAACATACTAAATGTAACTGAGAGTGGTTTGTATTCATGTATATTTGTCTATGTCACGGTGTGACCGATAAAAAAAATTGAGCAAACAATTGACGATGGTGCGACGACCATGCGTGAATTAACTAAAGAGCTTAAAGTAGGCAGCCAATGCGGTAAGTGTTGTGGTTGTACTAAAAAAATACTTAATCGCAAGCTTATTCAAATTGCGGATGTAACCGATCAAGTTGCTTAATTACA
>NZ_BADT01000215.1 GCF_000239855.1 Pseudoalteromonas sp. BSi20652
TCTTAATCACTTTATGAGCGAGTTATAAAACCCACTAACAAAACATTTTACCGCCGAGAGCACCGAGGCGCTGCGCGCTACACTGAGAAGTTATCAGACCTTCTCCTTCTCTT
>NZ_BADT01000214.1 GCF_000239855.1 Pseudoalteromonas sp. BSi20652
ATTATTACTTAACTTATCACCTAAATGGTAACAACTATTCGACCGTTAATTTCACCTTTGAGCATGTCGTCAAAAATTTCGTTAATGTCTTCTAAGCGCTTTTCTTCAATAATTGCTTTTACTTTACCTTGAGCAGCAAATTCTAAACATTCTTGTAAATCTTTACGTGTACCAACGATAGAGCCGACGACCGAAACACCATTAAGAACAGTATCAAAAATAGGTAATGGCATATCTTCGGGAGGTAAACCAACCAAAACACATTTTCCTCCACGGCGCACACTTTTATAAGCTTGCTCGAACCCAGCTTTGGATACTGCGGTACAAACAACTGCATGCGCTCCACCCACTTGATCAAAAATAGCGTCGCAAGGTACGACGTCTTTAAAATCAAGTGTTATATCTGCACCTAGCTCTTTGGCAAGCGCAAGCTTTTCTTTACCCGTATCGACTGCTATTACATTAAACCCCATTGCTTTAGCATATTGCACAGCTAAATGCCCAAGACCTCCTACGCCTACAATGGCAACCCATTGACCAGGTTTAGCGCCTGATACTTTTAATGCTTTATAAGTCGTAACGCCTGCGCAAAATAAGGGAGCGGCTTCTGAAAATCCGAGTTCTTGTGGTATTTTTACAACGTAATCGCCATGGGCTAAGCAATATTCTGCATAACTCCCATCAATAGAGTATCCGGTATTGTGCTGTGATAAGCATAGTGTTTCTTTACCATCTAAGCAAAACTCACAATGTCCACATGCACTATAAAGCCAAGGAACGCCAACTCTGTCACCAACTTCCAAATGCTTAATATTACTCCCTACCTTTTCAATAACGCCTACACCTTCATGCCCCGGCACTAATGGCATTTTTGGTTTTACTGGCCAATCACCATGACAGGCATGCAAATCAGTGTGGCAAACGCCACACGCAGCTATTTTTACTAAAACATCGTTTATTCCAACCTCGGGAATGGGTAGGTCAACTATTTGTAATTTACCTTTATATTCATTATTTATTGCAGCTTTCATTGTCATTCCTTCGTATGTGAAAAAATTTAAATTGACGGTTTATTTAACTTATCTGAACTCTGGTTAAGAGATTCACTTACATATTGAACCATAGTGGTATTTAAATTTATTTATCTCTATTGAGTGATTGTCGGTAAAAACAAGGCGAATTTACGTGTCAATAGTGGGCCTATTACAAGTAAATTCAACGTAGTTAGCGCTAAAACTAACGACTTGAGATAAATTTATTAACTCATGTTCAAGTTAACTATTGCCTGTACAACATAACCTAACAAAGAAGCCTGAATATTAATCTAAATCATACTTTAGTTGTTTAAAAGGGCTTTTAAAATAACTAAGCACTTGCTATCCAAAATGAGCGTGCTAGCTATTTAATTTCTGAAATTACTGAAAGTTAATAAGCTATGAGTTTATCCGAAAAAAATTTCACCTTTGTTATGCATTGTGGTGAGATGGGCAGCCGCTGGGGATTCAATCGTACAATTGGACAAATGTGTGGCTTGTTGATTATTACAAAAAACCCAATGACCGCGAACGAGATTGCAGATGCGCTAAGTATTTCTCGTGGTAATGTAAGTATGGGTATTAAAGAACTTCAATCGTGGCAATTAATTAAAGTACAGCATATTCCAGGTGACAGAAAAGAGTACTACGCCCCTGCTGGTGATATTTGGGATATGGCGAATCGCGTATTTGAGGAGCGTAAAAAACGCGAGATTGAACCCACTTTAACCCTGCTACGCAATAACTTATTAGACGAAGCTATTAACGAAGACGAGCTCTATGCGCAAAAGCAAATGGGTGAAATTCATAACTTGCTCGAAACCGTCACAAAATGGTCGTCTGAGCTGCAACGTTTAACACCAGAGCAACTTAATAAGCTTATGAAGCTCGGGTCAGGAATTGGTAAAGTAATTGATCTAAAAGACAAGATATTTAAAAAAGAATAAAGCCGCAATTGCGGCTTTATTTATAGGTGAGTTAAATATTAAATTTTTGGATAACCAATTTTATCTGATAAGTGACCAACGCTGGTCGCAAAGTAGTATGAGCGATTCCAGTGCATAAATACTTTATAGTTATCATACGCTAAATACATACGACCATTTATATCATCTGGCATTACAAGCGCAGCACGTACGTCTACATTAGGTAAATCAGAGCCATCAGCTTTGCGCACACCTAATGCTTGCCAATCAGCTAATGAGCGCTCTGAATCATTCCAATATTCTAACCACTGCTTGCGTGTTTTTGTCCCACGAACTAAAACATATTTACTATCAAAGTTTTCAGGTAACTGAACTTGGCGACCCCAAGTAAGAGAGTCATTCCATCCCTCTTGCTTTAAATAATTAGCAATTGAGGCGAAAGCATCTTCTTTTGTAGTCCAAATATCTTTACGACCATCGTCATTGTAATCAACCGCGTATGCATTAAACGAGGTGGGCATAAATTGCGTTTGCCCCATAGCACCAGCCCACGAACCCTTAAATTTATCTAAAGTGATATGACCCGATTTTAAAATATCGAGTGCAGCCCAAAGCTGACGCTTATAAAGTGCTTCACGGCGTCCATCAAAGGCGAGTGTGACAAGCGCAGAAATAACGCTATGACCACCTTGAATTGTACCAAAGTTACTTTCAAGCCCCCACAGTGCAACTATAAAACGTGCCTGAACACCAAACTCTTTCGCTACTTGTTCAAGTACTTCTTTGTTTTGTGCATACAACTTACGCGCACGATCTATTTTCCACTGAGGGACACGCTTTGGTAAATAAGTTTCAAGGGTTTCTTTGACCTCTGGCTGGTTTTTATCAGCTGAGACTATTTTTTCTTTGTAAGTGGCGGTTGCAAAGGCTTCATCAATAAGTGTCGCTTCATAGCCCTTTGCTAATGCTTCTTGCTTTAAACTAGATAAATATTCTTGAAATTCAGCTTGGGTTTTTGCCATCACTGATGAGCTTAAGCATACCCCACATAATATAACGATAAGTTTTTTAATCACTGTCAACTCCATTTTCTTTGCGCAACTGACTTAACAAATTTTGCTCTGGTGGTGGAAGTTGTAAATAATAGCCTTTCTCAATTAAAGACGCTTTTACAGACTCTAAATCAGAACCACCTAAATGCACACGCTTTGCTAAGTTAATGATCATCACATAAATAGGTCGACCAAACATAGTCATTAAAGGTTCCGGAACTTTGTCAAAATCATCTCTTTTTTCAACAAATAAGAACGTATCCGCCTTTTTCTTACTTTTATACACTGCAGTCAGCATTATGACCCTATAATTTCTTGCTTAACAATGCTGCGCACTATAACATGAGAGTAATAATAAGTTAGAAAAATTAGATTAGAAATTTCAATAAAAGGCTTGTTCAGCCTACGTTTATCTAAATTTAATTTCTGATCAGACAATTCAATTGAGCGTGTATGACAGACCAAATTTTTGAGCTAAAAGGAAATCTTTTTACATTATCAGTTTTGCATCTTTATAGTACTGATATAAACCTTTTAGCAGAACAGCTTTATATAAAAATAGCACAGGCGCCTAAGTTTTTTGAAGGTGCTCCTATTGTTGTTAATTTAATCGAAATAAAAAGTAGTACGCTTGATTTTGTACATTTAAAATCGCTCATAGAACGCATGAGTTTTAATGCAGTTGGTGTTTGTAACGGCTCAGATGAGCAACATATACAAGCAAAGGCTGCAGGCTTATCTGTATTAAATTATGCACAAGACGTAAAGTCTGAGCCTGTTAAACAAGAGGCTAATACGTCAATTGTAGAAAAAAACGTTATTTTACCCGCGCAAATCATTAACGGGACAGTGCGTTCAGGACAGCAGGTATATGCAAAAGATCGTGACTTAATTGTATTAGGTGCAGTAAGCCACGGCGCAGAAGTGATCGCCGATGGCAATGTGCATATATATGGAACCCTTCGCGGACGAGCTATTGCCGGCGCAAAAGGATTAAAAGATGCAAACATATTTTGTCAACGTTTAGAAGCAGAGCTTGTTTCTATAAATGGCAATTACTGGATAAGTGATTCGCTACAAGGCGAACACTGGGGTAATGCTGTGCAAATACAACAAAAAAATGAATCATTAGAAATTTCAGCTTTGGTTAAAGGATAAATCTCATGGCAAAAGTTATTGTCGTTACCTCGGGTAAAGGCGGCGTTGGTAAAACAACATCAAGTGCTGCAATTGGCACTGGTTTAGCTTTAAAAGGCTATAAAACAGTTATTATAGATTTTGATATTGGTTTACGTAATCTTGATTTAATTATGGGTTGCGAACGTCGTGTAGTATATGACTTTGTAAACGTTATTAACGGTGAAGCAAAGCTTAACCAAGCACTTATTAAAGATAAGCGTGTAGATAAATTATTTTTACTACCTGCTTCACAAACACGCGATAAAGACGCATTAACTCGCGAAGGTGTAGAGCGCGTTCTAAACGAGCTAAAAGAAGATTTCGATTACATTGTATGTGATTCACCAGCAGGTATAGAAGCCGGAGCAATGATGGCAATGTACTTTGCAGATGAGGCAATTGTAACGACAAACCCAGAAGTTTCGTCGGTACGAGATTCTGATCGAATTTTGGGCATCTTACACAGTAAATCTAAGCGTGCTGAAGAAGGTCTTGAAAACATTAAAGAGCATTTGTTATTAACACGCTATAATCCAGAACGTGTTGCTAAGGGCGAAATGCTATCAGTAGAAGACGTACAAGACATTTTAGCAATTCCTTTATTGGGTGTTATTCCTGAATCTCAAGCGGTTTTAAGCGCATCTAACTCTGGACAGCCAGTTATTTTAGACAGTGAGTCTGATGCTGGTCAGGCTTATGCTGATGCAATTAATCGCTTACTCGGTGAAACCGTCGATTTTCGCTTCTTAGATGTAGAGAAAAAAGGCTTATTTAAACGGATTTTTGGAGGTTAACGTGTCTTTACTTGACTACTTCCGCTCAGAAAAGAAAAACAGTGCGTCATTAGCAAAAGAGCGATTGCAGATCATTGTCGCACATGAACGTTCCCAGCGAGGAACACCGGATTACTTACCACAATTAAAACAAGATATTTTAGATGTGATCCGCAAATATGTGAACGTAAGCAGCGATGCAGTACAGGTACAGTTTGATCAAAACGAAGATGATTTAGCCGTACTTGAGCTAAACGTTACGCTTCCTGATGAAGAAAGAAAGTAATTAAAGAATGGGCGCTAAATACAGCGCCCGCTTCTTTAAATATTTTTGCTGGTTAACCAAAAAATCAATATGCTCTGTTTATAAGATTAAACACTGGGCTATCGATTTATATATGCCTTACATTACGGGATTTAATTTTTTGTGTATATCTTAGTTATTTAATGCAATATTAACTATCGATATATATGTTTATAAACCGACTTCGCCTAAAACCTACATTATATTCAAATTTAAAACATCACCCAAATTTATATTCTGGTTAAACAGTTAATATACAGTTGAACAATTTATCGTATTGAATTCATTCTTTAACGTCGTTAAAATTTTTATATAGAACAACCATATATATTAATTTTCCCAGTAAAATACTCTATTATCTTTAAATACAACCTATACAAAAGTGAGCGGTTATAAGTAGTATTCAAAAATTAATACTACTTTATTTAATAGACTGCGGTTACTGATTATCCCATTCTTTTAAAGCAGCTTTAACGTAGTCATAGCGCCAAGAGCTTAATAAATCAGGCTTGATATGGTTTAATTTTTGATCTTCAGTAAGCTTCCAATTCCAGCTAATTAATTGATTAACTTGTTTTTTAGATGCCATAACGTCTTCTGGGATATTATACTCTTTTGCCACTTTAGTAATTTTTTGCTTTACGTCTTTTGCCACTTTTTTATAATTAGGAAAGTCTATTAAACGCTTTAATGGTTCAGGGTGCTGATCGTCAGGTATTAGTTTAGCGACCTCAATACATTTAAGAATTTCTACACCAGAACGATTAACTTCAATTGCTTCAACACCCGGTATTTGCCTAAGCGCATTTAAACTAGATGGACCTCGTTTAGCTATTTCGGTCATATTATGTTCTTTTAAAACAAAGTTTAGCGCTAAATTTTTACGTACTGCTTTACTGCGACGCCAAGCTGCAAGCTCTTTTAAAACAGCTAGTTCATGAGGTTTAAGTTGCCAAGCATTTTTAATATCTTTATATAAAATATCATCCGGAGTTTGAAACGCCCGTTTGTTAGCAATTAGCTCACTTTCATTAATTACAATATCAAATAAATTAGCAGCCTTAATACGCTCAATAATTAATTCAAAACAAGGTAACAAATGAAAGGTATCAGCGGCAGCATAGTCAAGCTGCTTAGTCGTTAGAGGTCGTTGTAACCAGTTAGTACGAGATTCGCTTTTATCAATTTCAATACCTAATAGCTCTTTTACCATAAGCGCAAAGCCCATACAGTTGCCTTCACCTAGTAACTGTAGTGCAAATTGAGTGTCAAATAACGGGGCTGGTACAAAACCTGCGTATTTTTGAAAAACTTCAATGTCCTCTGAAGGTGAATGCAGTACTTTTAAAACAGCGGGGTCTTTTAAAATTTGCCAAAAAATCAAATAATGATAGTTCAGCCAAAGGATCAATAAGTGCTAAATGCTCGCCATCAAAAACCTGAATGAGTGCAACTTCAGGATACAAAGTACGACGACGCATAAACTCAGTATCAATAGCTAAAATAGGTTTATTTTGGATCTGCTCAACAAAGGTATTAAGCTGGTTTTGGGTTTGGATCAATTGGTATTGCACTTAGTCTCCTACAATAAAAAAGCGC
>NZ_BADT01000213.1 GCF_000239855.1 Pseudoalteromonas sp. BSi20652
TGGTTTTGTGAGCGTACTTAATTTATTAATGCAATTTCATTTTAGGACGCACTACACGCAACACTTTTTCGCTTATCCATAATGCAAAGGTTTTTGCGCTGCCGTGTATGGCGCGTTGGTGCATACGGTATAAAGATATATACATAAAGCGGGCAATTTTACCTTCAATAAAAAAGGTATTGCTGGTTAGGTTGCCCATTAAGTTACCCACGGTGCTGTAGCTTGATAAGTTAACAAGCGATCCATGGTCGCTGTATTTAAAGCCGCGTAGTGGTTGCTGCTTTAATGTTGCGATGAGATTTTTTTCGACGCATTGCGCCATTTGATGCGCCGATTGTGCGCGTGGTGGTACTTGCTTGCCGTCGGCTTGGGTAAATGCGCAGCAATCGCCTAATACAAAAATGCTTTCGTCTACGGTGCTTTGTAAAAACTCGTTTACTTGAATTTGATTGCTGCGAGTAAGCTCAAAAACACCTAAGTCTTTAATAAAATCAGGCGCTTTTACGCCTGCCGCCCACACCATTATATCGGCATTAATGTGCTCTTCATCTTTGGTGATAAAGCCTTGTGCGGTGCCTTCTTTTACTTGCGTTTGCTCGCGCACATTTACGCCAAGCTTTAATAGCTCACGTTTAGCACTTACGGCAATACGCTCTGGTAACGCAGGTAAAATACGCGGGCCGGCTTCTATTAAATGAATATGCAAACGCTTCGACGACATATTTGTTAAGCCATAAAGCTTTAATAGCTCAGACACATGGTAAAGCTCAGCTGAGAGTTCAACACCGGTAGCACCGCCGCCTACTATGGCAATATTAAGTGATTGCTGTTGGTTGTCGTCTTGATGAAGGCGCGTAAAGCTATCTAATAATGAGTGCTGAAAGCGCTCTGCTTGTTGGCTTGAATCTAAAAAGTAGCAATGCTCTTTTATGCCTGGGGTATTAAAGTCGTTACTTACACTACCAATGGCAATAACAAGGTGATCGTAACGTACTGTACGGCCAGGTAAAATAGTGTGGCCTAACTCGTCGTTTAATGGGGAGAGGGTAATTGTTTTATTGCTTTGGTCTATATTGCAAAAGGTGCCAAGTTGAAAACGATAATGATGTTTTGCGGCATGGGCTGAATACACAACGCCATCTAAATCAGGGTCAATAGAGCCTGTCGCTACTTCGTGCAGTAACGGCTTCCATATGTGGGTACGGTTTTTGTCTATTAACAGTATATCTGCTTGTTTTTTTTCCCTAGCTTATGCCCCAGTTGGGTTGCAAGTTCTAATCCGCCAGCACCACCGCCAATAACGACGATTTTAGGTATTGTAATACTCATAACGTTGCCCTTAAAAATAATATACCCAAGTGATCTGTATTTTTTATTAGTTTTTTAAGGTGACTTGGGTATCAATAAATTATTTTGGCAACAAGTAGTTACTACTCATTTAATGGGTGCCTAGTTTGCGCCTAAATAAAACCGATGTCAGCAATAAATAATGTTATTTGTTGTATACTGAGTTGCAAATATTTCATCTGCACCGAGTTGCAAATATTTCATCTACACTGCATTTTTATAAGCATGACTATTGTTTAGCCATCAAAAGGACATTTATGACCACGCCACTAATTCAATCACTTGAGCAGCACTTTGGTTTTAGCCAATTTAGAACAGGGCAACAACAAACTATAGAGCAGCTTTTAAATGGTCAATCGTCGTTGGCTATATTTCCAACTGGCTCGGGTAAATCGTTGTGCTATCAATTAACTGCGTTGCATTTACCAAATTTAACGTTAGTGGTTTCGCCTTTGCTTGCATTGATGAAAGATCAAATTAGCTTTTTAAATAGCAAAGGTATTTACGCGGCCAGCCTTGATTCGAGCCAAGATCAAATGCAAAGCAGCACCGTAATGAATGATGTGCGAAACGATAAAATTAAAGTTTTAATGGTGTCTGTTGAGCGCTTTAAAAACGAGCGTTTTAGAGAGTTTATAAGCCAAGTTAAGCTTTCTATGTTAGTGGTAGACGAAGCGCACTGTATATCAGAATGGGGCCATAACTTTAGACCTGACTACCTTAAACTACCGCGTTACCGCGAAGAGCTTAATATTCCTCTAGTATTGCTGCTTACGGCAACGGCTACTAAAAAAGTAAAACGCGATATGGCAGAGCGCTTTGCTATTGCGCCCGAGTGCATTGTGCAAACGGGTTTTTACCGCGCTAATTTAGATTTAAGTGTGTTGAGCGTTAAAACCGCCGATAAAAACACAGAGCTTACCAACATTGTGCGCGCGCAAAATGGCCCCGGTATTGTGTATGTAACGCTACAGCAAAGTGCTGAGCAAGTCGCTAATGTGCTAAGTGCACAAGGTGTGCACGCGGTGGCGTATCATGCGGGGCTTGAAGATACGCTACGCTGGCAAATTCAAGATGACTTTATGGGCGGTAAAATTAACGTAGTAGTGGCAACCATTGCTTTTGGTATGGGCGTTGATAAATCGGATATTCGCTTTGTTATACACTACGATTTACCAAAATCGATTGAAAACTACAGCCAAGAAATTGGCCGAGCAGGGCGCGATGGCAACCCATCAAACTGCTACACGCTTGCCAATTTAGATGGCCTAAATACAGTTGAAAACTTTGTATATGGCGACACCCCTGAGCTTAGCGGTATTGAATACGTAATTAACGATATTCGCCAAAGCCACCAGCAATGGGAAATGCAAGAATACAGTCTTTCAAGTGAAAGTAATATACGCCAATTGGCTCTTAAAACCTTACTCGTACAGCTGGAAATGCAAGGCGCTATAACGCCGCAATATGCTTACTACGCCGATTTTAAATATAAATTTTTGGTTGATAAAAACGAGCTACTTGGTCATTTTGATGAGCAACGCCAAGCATTTTTAACACAAATATTTTGCCATACCGATTTTAAAAAAATATGGGGCACGCTAAACTTTGATTCCCTTACACAAGCCGCGCAGGTTGATCGAAAACGCGTAGTGGCTGCTCTTGATTACCTAGCCGAAAAAAACCTAATAACGCTCGAAACCAAACGTATTACCCAAGTATACAAAGTGCATGGAGAGGTTATAAATAACCCTGAACTTGCCCAGCAACTTCACGACTACTTTACCGATAAAGAACAAGCCGAAATTAAACGTATTGCTGCACTGGTACGCTTTTTTGAGTTACAAAGTTGTTTAAGCTATAACTTAGCGCGCTATTTTGACGATCAAAATGCGCCACAGCAATGTGGGCATTGTAGTGTGTGTAGAGGTCATGCGGTTAAGCTTGAACACTCTATAGAGCCTGCATATGTTGAGGAGCAACTTATTTATCAAAAGGTAGATGAGTTTTTAGCGCATATGGCAGACAAAGGTAATCACAATGTGGGTATTGAAACCCAATGCCGCTTTTTAGCGGGGATGAGTGTGCCGTTATTTGCGCGTAATAAAGTGCGCCAATTGAGTGGTTTTGCACTGTGCGAGCAGATGCGTTACAGCGATATTAAAGCAAAACTACTAGCGCGTTAAATTAGTTACTGTATCCTAGTGGCTTATTCAAAAAAGTAAGCCACTATGCCTCATATTGTTATTCCCGTTGAAAATATTTCTACTACCGTAGAGCCTGTTACGTGTGCTAACTGCCAAGCCTGTTGTTGCCAATTAGAAGTGCGCATAGTAACCGACACCGGCGTGCCTTTTAACTATATAGAATACGATAAATGGGGGAGCGAAGTGATGAAACGCGCTGACGACGGTTGGTGTGAAGCGCTCGATCGTAATACGCTTATGTGCTCTATTTACGAAAATCGTCCATTAGTATGTCGCGAGTTTGAAATGGCGTCGAGTGAGTGTATTACCGAGCGTGATTTAGCGGGTATATAGTTATACCATTAAGGTTAGTTAACTAGATTATACCTGCATACAACTTATTACTACCTACAACAAAGGGGCTTAAAGCCCCTTTGTTAATTACTGCAAATCCCTTAACCAGAGTTCAGGTTAAACACTTAAACTTTAAAGTAGCTAATATACTTTTTAAGCGTGCTTGATAGTTCAGCTAATGCTACTGCTTCTTGTGCGTTACTGTTAAGCGACATGCTGGTTTCTTTGGACATACTGGCAATTTCTTCTACACCTGTACTAATTTGCGCCACGGTGGCTACTTGGTTTGATGTTGCTTCAACAATTTCAAGCACATTGCTTAATGAGTCATTTGCTTGTTGCTGTATTTGATGCAGTAACTCGTTTGCTTCGTGCGTAAGCGTTAGGCCATTTTCTACCTGAGGTACGGTAGTTTCCATTGCGGTAACCGATGCTTGCGTGTTTTCTTGCACTTGCAAAATCATCTTTTCAATATCGCCGGTTGCATCACCAGTACGCTGGGCAAGTTGTCTTACCTCGTCAGCAACAACAGCAAAACCTCGGCCTGTTTCGCCTGCTCTTGCGGCTTCTATTGCTGCATTTAGTGCAAGCAAGTTTGTTTGATCAGAAATACTGCGGATCACACTTAAAATATCGCCAATGTGTTTTACGTGTTCTTGTAGCACATTTACTTGGGTCACTGTGGCTTTTACGGTTACTGAAATTTGCTCAATTTCGGCCGCTACTTTTTGCACTGCAATACTACCTTGTTGCGATAATTGCGCGGTTATTTTTGAGTTATCTTCTGTTTGTTTAACAGAGCCTGCAACAGCATTTATACTGTGGCTCATTTCTTCTAAGTTATTTACGGCTGAGTTTGTATAAGTAACTTGCGCGTCTGCAGAAGTAAGTGCTTGTTGTGAGCCAGAGGCTACACTTGCTGAGGATGTTGATAATTCATCAGAGGAGTTAATAATACTGTTTACTATTTCTTTTAGCTTCGCTTGCATCACTTCTACCGAAGCCATCATACTATTTGGGCAACATGAGTGTACATTGCCTGTTAAATCGCCTTGCGCGATAAGTGCTATTGCTTCAGCGGCTTCTTGTGGTTCGCCACCCACTGAGTTTCTGATAAGTTGGCTAATAACATAAGCAACGCTTGCACCTATTAAAATGGCAAGTGCGGTAAGCGCAATCATCCAAGTTTTAAATGAGCTGGCAATATCGCGAGTATCGATAGTGGTGGTTTGATTTGCTTGTTCTTGTAGATTTATATAAAGATTTATTACATTAAGCCACTGTGTAAATGCAGGGCGAGCCTCGGTTAATAAAACACTAGAGGCTTGATTTAAATTATCCGCTTTCTTAGCATTTATTATGGTTTGTATCAAAGGTTGAGTACGTTGCTCTATTTGATTTATTTTATTTATTAGTGAGCGTTCTTCACTCGACATATTCGCTGTTAGTTCACTCATAGCGCGGCTTGATGTTTGATAAAAATCGTCAAGTTCTTGTATAGTATTGTAAACTTGGTTTAAGTCACTTTGCTCTGTCATTAGTACAACATCACGAACGGCAATTGCTCTGTCGTGTACGCTGCCTCTAAAGTTAATAGCGTAACGCTGCTTTACTGAGTTAACGTCACTCATTTGGGTAATATTGGAATTAATGAGGCTAACGCGTGAAACACCAATAATGGTTAAAATAAGCATCATCGATAAAATCACACCAAAACCGGTAGCTAAGCGCATGTTAATTGTCATGGTTTGTTCCAAGTATAAGAAGTACTAGCTTTAGAGCTAACCAGTACAATTAAGAAAATTTTATAAGAATTAACACATTATGCACTATGGAAGCGATTTTTAGGATAATAATAAGGCTTTCTTGTAAAATATATGTATATAAAATTCATAAGGAAGTTATAAAAATAAAAAAGAGGCCTGAAGCCTCTTGTGTATATCTTGGTTATTTTACTTAAAGTGGCTAGTCGTATTTAGCTTCTAGTTCATTAGCGGTATGAAATTTTTCATGGCTTTGTAGTTGTTCATCGTACTTCACTAGGTTTTTAAAGTGTGCTAATTGACCAGAGTTTTTAACAATTTCAACAATAAACGACATCATAAAGTCAGCACCCGTTAGGGTATCGCCCACTAAATAACGTTTACCTTCAAGGCGGTCGTTAAAGTAACTAATTACTTTAGCTGTTTCAGCGTCGGCATAACCTTCTAAAAACTGTGTTTTAGCACCGTCTTTAAGTACAAACATTTTGAGTAAAAGCGGTAAAATTGCAGAGCTTTCTGCAAAGTGCAGCCATTGCTGATAGTCAACGTATTCTGCTGTGCCTGCTTTTGGCGCAAATTTACCGTTGGCATATTTAGTAATTAAGTAGTCGGTGATTGCACCTGACTCAGTCACAATTAAGCCATCGTCTTCAATAACAGGCGACTTACCGAGTTGGTGAACTTGCTTTAGCTCATCAGGCGCTAAAAATGTATCTTTATTGCGCTGATAGGCCACAATTTCGTAATCAACATTTAGCTCTTCTAAAAGCCAAATTATACGTTTAGAACGTGATTTATTTAAATGATGTAGTTTGATCATGTCAGTCCTTTTTTGGCTTGTAAGGACTTGGCCTTACAAGCCGTTTAAAATTAAAGTGGGTTATTAATTTTAACCACAGTTTTACCAAAGTTTTTACCGCATATCATATCGTTGAACGCGCCGACTGTATTTTCGATGCCTTCTACCATGTGCTCACGGTATTGAATTTTTCCGTCTTGTAGCCATTTTTGCATATCTTGTGCAAACTCGTCGTAACGGTCGCCGTAGTCATCAAAAATGATAAAGCCTTGCATTTTAATACGCTTAGTGAGCAATTGACCCATTAGCATACCTAAACGGTCAGGGCCTTCTGGCAAGCTAGTTGCGTTATATTGCGATACTAAACCACACAATGGTACGCGCGCTGCGGTATTTAGTAATGGTAGTACGGCGTCGAATACTTTACCGCCCACATTTTCGTAGTAAACATCAATGCCTTTATCACAGGCTTTTTCTAACTGCTCTGCAAAGTCATCAGCTTTGTGATCAATACAAGCATCAAACCCTAGTTTTTCAACGGCGTGTGCACATTTTTCGCTACCACCAGCAACACCCACTACTTTACAGCCTTTAATTTTAGCTATTTGACCAACCGTTGCACCTACTGGGCCTGTTGCTGCTGCAACAACTACAGTTTCGCCTTCTTTAGGCTGGCCAATATCAAGTAAACCCATGTAAGCAGTAAAGCCAGGCATACCCATAATACCTAATGCGTATGAAGGGTTTGCAGGCTCTTTACCTAACTGCATTAAGCCTTCGCCGTCGGTAATGGCGTAGTCTTGCCAACCTGTGTAGGCAAGTACCCATTCGCCTTTACTAAACTTATCGTTTTTAGACTCTTCTACTTGGCACACAGTTGCGCCAACCATTACATCGCCAATATTAACTGGATCAGCGTACGACTTAGCATCGCTCATACGACCACGCATATACGGGTCTAGTGATAGGTAAATAGTACGTAGTAAAACTTCGCCGTCTTTTAATGCAGGAAGCTCTACCGTTTTTAATTTAAAGTTTTCATCTGTTGGAGCGCCATTAGGGCGTGATTCAAGAGTAAGTTGGCGACTAGTCGTAGACATAAAAGATCTCCTATAAATATAAATAAACTACTTACCGAATGTTTACGCTTTAAAAATCGTGTTCAGCTAAACAATAATGCGCGGCTAAGCAGTATGGATATGTACAATGCGTACCTTAATAAAGGAGTTTTGGGCGGGTGGTTGATAATTCAAGCTTTGCAGAGTATTTATTCTAAATGGTTTATTTTAGCTTGCTAAAAATATGGCTATTGTAAAACACCCCGTTTTTATAAATGGCCTGTTTAAGCACAGCCTCTTGCTCAAAACCACTTTTAGTAAGTGCTTTCATAGAGCCGGTATTACCAGCAAACACAGCGCCAAAAATTCTGTTTATGTTGGATTGCGCAAACGCTTCTTCGCAGATAAGTTCAATAGCGCGAGTAATAATACCTTGCCCCCAATAGGCTTTATTTAGCCAATAACCAATTTCGCCACTGTGGCTGTATTCAAATTCGCCGGGAGTTATGCCAATACAGCCGGCAAATTGCCCATTAACCTCAATGGCCTTAGCTGTTGCATCAATTACGCCGTTTTTTGAGCCTTGGTTTATCCACCAATCAGCATCGGCTTGCGTATACGGAAACGGAATTTTTGACGATAAATAACGCGTTACCTGTTCATCATTTAGGGTGTTAATAATAAAAGGCGCGTCTTGGGCTTTAAACTCTCTTAGGGTGATCATATTTTTTCATAAATTTTTAGTATGCACACTAACTTAACAATCATTTAAGAGTTAAACAATCAGAACCTAAATTAAACGGTTTACGGCTATTACTTTGTTTTAAAGTCCTCTAATATAAGCAAAATATTACACCTATTTTAGATGCCATTATGCACCCTCACATTAAAGCGCTTTATAACAGCGCCCAAAAATCAAGCCGTTTAATTATTGGTTTAATGAGCGGCACCTCGTTGGATGGGCTTGATGTTGCAATGTGTAAAGTAACGGGCGCAGGCTTAAATACACGCATTGAGGTTTTAAATTTTACCACCGTTGATTACAACGACGATTATAAAACTAAAATAAAGCAGGTATTTGCTAAGCGAGAATGCGATTTAGAGCTTGTTACTTTATTGCACCCGTGGATAGGTAAACTCCATGGCGATATGGTTAATCAGTGCTTACATACTTGGCAGGTAAACCCAGCAAGTATTGATGTAATAGCAAGCCACGGGCAAACCATTTACCACTGCCCGCAGTCGCAGCATAACCACAAAAGCTTTACTAATGGCACCTTACAAATTGGCGACAGTGACCAGATAGCCGTTACTACGGGTATTACTACCATTGGTGATTTTAGGCAAAAACACATAGCCGCAGGAGGCGAGGGCGCACCGCTTGCTGTGTATGGCGATTATTTGTATTTTTCGAGCGCTGTTGAGAGTCGGGTTTTGCTAAATATGGGCGGGATAGCTAACTTAACGTTTTTACCCAAAAATGGTGATGCAAACGGTGTGTTTAGCTCCGACATTGGCCCCGGTAATACCATTATGGATGCCTACGTACAGCAACATTTTAAAGATATGCATTATGACGATGGCGCAACAATAGCAAAAGCAGGCAAGGTAAATACACCATTACTAAATGCATTATGTAATAACGCATTTTTTAAACTCCCAATGCCTAAAACCACAGGGCCAGAGGTATTTAACTTAGCGTATTTAAACGTCGCACAGCAGCTTACAAATACTCACCATTTAAGCCATGAAGATGTAATGGCCACCTTAAATACCTTTACTGCAACCGTTATAGCAAATGCATTAAACGAGTGTGCAGAGCGCGTACAAAATTGTGTGGTGTATGCAAGTGGTGGCGGTATTCATAACCCGTTACTAATGGCGCAACTTACAGCGCTTTGCCCACGTATTAAGGCTTTTAAAAATACCGACGATTTAGGTATAAGTCCCGACGCAAAAGAGGCTGTGTTATTTGCTATTTTAGCAAACGAATGCCTAGCCGGAGAGCAGCAACACCTAAGTAATACTGCACAAGGTATTGCGGGAGTGACTATGGGTAAAGTGAGTTTTGCAGACTAGGGCGTGTTGGTCTTTGTGGATTGAAATTTGTTCAATCTAGGGGCGATTAAATCGCAGCGCGAGGTTTGTAACCTAGTGGGCTAAGTAAAAACCGAGCAACAAAGGGTTAATCGTCCCTAGAAAGAACCCAAAGGGCAGTGCATGTTTGGTATTTATGCTGCGTTATCGCCTATTTATGGGGAGTAACCACACTACATAGGCTCTGCCTTGCCTAAAAACCAAACATACTGCTGTAAATTCACCCACCAAAGTTCAACACGCCCTAATAACTAATAAGTAGTGTCGAGTAATTTAAGGCAGCCAGCACTAAAATAGCGATAAAAACGAAGAACCCATACTTGCAAAGTAGCTACGAACGCCCTGTGACTTGGTATGTTCAGTTTTTATTTGCTCAGGAATATAGCCTTGCTCAAACGCTTTAATGTACACATCGAGTTGCTGGCTTTCTTTTAAGGTTGTATTTTTTCCGTGCAGCATCATTTGCACTACAAAACACTGGCTTTGTGTAATGTTACTTAAAGTTAGGTTTACAGTACCAGATTCAAGGTCTGCATTGCTCAGCGTTTTTTCAGTAAAATACTGCGCCCCACGCGCACTGGGCTGCGTTGCACTTAGTGAAATAACATCGCTCTCATTTGCGCCATCAGGCAACACACACTGCAGCGTAATGTTATGCGCAGCATTGGCTTTTAGCGATAGCTTTTCATATTCCATAGCGTGGCTCATCGCCGCAGACATAGAATCATCAAATGATTGCAGTGCAAATGTTAGTTGCACTAAGGGTGTACTCATCTTACTTAATCTTCTTGAGTCTATTTATTTATCGGATAGAGATTATCGCGGATCAAAGTTACAGATTTATGACTAATTGCATTAATTAGTACAATTATTGAGTAGTTTGATCAAAGAGGATCTTTTTGTTCTTTCTCATAGATTTCTTTTCATAGGGGACAGAATTTTGTTGTTAGGCATAAACTAATTAAACAGAGATTCCCAACTAAAATTCCATACTTTATCTTTTTGGTTTATTACTGTTTGGATAGCGGTTTATTGTTGTACCTCATATTAATAGAGCGGTATTAGCGGCCAAGATAAATGTCGCAATGCAAATTTTCTAAGGCGGTTATGAGCGAAAACCAGTTATTGAGATTGGCTAAATATAGTAGTTAATTGATTGGTTAAACTGCTTTTTGCGCATATATTCATGAAAATGAGCTGCACGCGCATATTGATCTATTTAACTTAACTCAAATATTTTAGAAAAC
>NZ_BADT01000212.1 GCF_000239855.1 Pseudoalteromonas sp. BSi20652
ACGAGTAATGGTTAGTTACTGCTCCTTGTTTTCTCCTTCACTTCTCGGTGGTGATTTAGTTACTTGTTTACTAATGCATCCGACTAAATGTACAAGCAAAGCTTTTCATTGTTTTTTGTTATTTTAACTCCCACGCTATCCTCTAAAAGCGCAGCGTCTCTTAACCTCTTTGTGAATAATTGGCTTTTAAAACTGTAATGCACAAAGAGAAAAAGAGGAGTAAATGAGAAGACAAAGCCAATGCTGGCACAGGGTTATTAAAGTAAAAACGGTGCTTTTAAACGCCAGCAAGCAGCGCGTTTTGATGTGTTTTACCCAAGTTTGAGAGTATGTTTTAA
>NZ_BADT01000211.1 GCF_000239855.1 Pseudoalteromonas sp. BSi20652
TGATTTACTCGCTAATGAAGTAGCCATAACTAATAAATGCATTTTAATCATAGGTGCGGGCGGTGCTGCTCGGGGGGTTATTTTACCCTTGTTAGAGCATAACCCTCAGGAAATAATAATAGTTAATCGCACAGCACAAAAAGCCAAAGAACTCGCAGAGCTATTTACACAATATGGACCAGTATCTGGCTTTGGCTTTAGTGACTTACCAGTAAGCGATTACTCACTAATTATAAACTCTACCTCTAGCAGTATGAATAATGAGCTTCCAGCTCTTGATGAAAAACACATAACTAACTGTGAAGTAGCTTATGACATGTTTTATTCACTGCAAAATACCATTTTTATGAATTGGGTTGCACAGCATAATATTAACGCTAAGCTTTTAGATGGCAGTGGAATGTTAGTTGGTCAAGCTGCTCAGGCATATTATGTATGGCGTAATAAAATGCCAAAAATACTTCCCGTTGTTGATGCGCTCAAACAAGGAATGCTTATATGAATCAGGCAATACAGTTTATAGATAGGCTAGAATTTAGAGAGCCCGATCATCAGTTAGTATTTTTTGCACAAGTTAGTGGCATGCTGGTGGAGTGTATAATAGAAGTAAATACACTTAAATTAACAGACGAAAGCCATGCAACAGAATATTTTGAAAAATATCGTTTTGATTACGAAGAACGTGCCGAGGAGCTTATCGAAGAAGAAAGCTATAACTCGGCAGGCCAAATTGAAGTAAGCTTATTAACTTAAGTTAGCATTTCAGCTAAGTATTCATCTTTAAGTGATACATAGTTATCGGCAGATATCTTTAAAAAGGCAAGTTCTTGCTCTGTAAGCGGGCGGGCTTGCTTAGCTGGACTTCCTACATATAAGTAACCAGATTCTAAACGTTTGTTTGGTGGTACTAAAGAGCCGCCACCTATAATTACATCATCTTCAACAACCACGTTATCCATAATAATAGCGCCCATACCTACAAGTATACGATCTCCTAGTACGCATCCGTGCAGCATTACCTTATGACCAACAGTTACATCGTCACCTATAATAAGTGGGTAACCAGCAGGATTGCTTTTAGTAGCACGAGATAAATGCAATACACTGCCATCTTGTATATTGGAGCGTTTACCAATACATATATAGTTAACATCGCCTCGGGCTGCTACCAAAGGCCAAACACTACTATTATCACCTAAAGTAATATCACCAACCAAAACTGATGACTCATCAATATAAACAGACGAATTAAACGAAGGAGTTACACCTTTATAAGAACGGATTGCCATATTTAGTACCTTTTAGATAATAGTTATTAGCTTTGAGTGTATCAGCAAGGTTATTTTTGTACCATAAAAGGCGCCGTTTGGTTACAAAACTATCAGTTTCAGGGGGTTTAGTTCAGATACTGACCGAACAGCATCTTTTTTTACTTTTTCTTTAAAAAAGTACTTGCGTAAAAATCTGTTCTCCCTATAATGCGACCCCACTGAGACGGGAAACGCCGAAGCATAGCGAGGCACGAACTACTCAGAGAGTTAAATAAAACTTCGGTTTTAAATCTTCCAAAAGAAATTTAAAACAAAGTG
>NZ_BADT01000210.1 GCF_000239855.1 Pseudoalteromonas sp. BSi20652
ATCGGTGTTATCACCGAGTAATAGTGCCATCATCTCGTTTTTTTAATGTATTAACAGCCCCGACTATTTTAGCTAATGGCGTAAGCTCATCAGCCATTGCATAGGCTTGCTCTTTAAATGGCATTGTAACGTTAGCACCAACACCACCTTGCTCAAAAAAAGACGATACTGTTTTTTCAAAGTTATCGATAGGTGCTAATATTGCGCGATAGTCGATTTGCTCTCCCAGTGATTCAGCAAATTGTTTATGTATCGCGGGGGATTTTGAATGTTTAATTGGATTTCCAAAAACCGCATATTTGTCCATTTTAAAGCAACCTCTTTGCAGCTATATACTGCCTATTAACGATGATAAGTAATATGATTAAACGACTTTTTTCTAAATCTAAGCCAGCTCCCAAGCAACAGGCTCCTACCCCTGAAAAAACACCGTATGAAATAATAGGTGGAGAGAAAGGGGCGCGTGCTATCTCCAATCGATTCTACGACATAATGGAGTCAGATGAATACGCTAAACCGTTATATGATATGCATCCTCTGCCATTAGATCGAATTCGCCAAGTATTTTTTGAATTTTTATCTGGTTGGTTAGGCGGGCCAAACCTATTTACTGAAAAACATGGCCAACCAATGCTACGTAAAAGACATATGCCTTTTACTATAGATAAAGCATTGCGCGATCAATGGATGTACTGCATGAATAAAACGCTGGATATAGAAATAGACAACCCGTTGTTACGTGAAGGCTTAAAGCAATCATTCTCTCAACTAGCAACGCACATGATCAATCAGCATTAAATTTGTATTTAGCCACAATGCAAAAAGGCGCTAATTAGCGCCTTTTGGATTACTGTGTAATTGTTATAATTGCCACTCTCTGGCTATCAACTCACTTGGTTGACTAGTTAACCACTCTTGTGGGCGTAAGTAATACTTATATAGGTTAGCTTCTGGACTACTTGGCTCTGGTTTATAGTTATATTCCCAGCGTGCAAGTGGTGGCATAGACATTAATATAGACTCTGTGCGACCGCCACTTTGTAGTCCAAATAAAGTGCCTCTATCCCATACTAGATTAAACTCTACATAACGTCCGCGACGATAAAGCTGAAAATCACGTTGTTGCTCTGTGTATTCGTCATTTTTGCGACGTTCAATAATAGGTAAATAGGCATCTAAAAAGCCATTACCCACCGATTGCATAAACGCAAAGCTCTGCTCAAACCCTAGTTCGTTCAAATCATCAAAAAATAGCCCACCCACGCCACGTGTTTCATCGCGGTGTTTAAGATAAAAATATTCATCGCACCAGGTTTTGTATTTTGGATAAACTTCGCTGCCAAATGGCGTACAAATGTCGTGAGCAACTTGATGCCAATGCTGTACGTCTTCTAATACTGGATAAAAAGGAGTGAGATCAAACCCACCACCAAACCACCATATTGGCTCTTCGCCTTCTTTTTCAGCTATAAAAAAACGCACATTGGCATGACTTGTTGGTACATGGGGGTTTTTAGGGTGAATAACTAACGACACACCACACGCATGAAAGCTGCGTCCTGCAAGCTCTGGTCTATGTGCTGTTGCAGAGCCTGGCATTGAAGCGCCAAATACATGAGAGTAATTAACTCCACCTTGCTCTATTACAGCGCCATTAGTGGTTACACGTGTGCGACCTCCGCCGCCTTCAGCTCGCTGCCAGTTATCTTCTATAAATTCAGCACTGCCATCTGCAGCCTCTAAACCTTTGCAAATAGTGTCTTGCAAAGCCATAAAGTATGCTTTTACTTGATTTAATAATTCGCTTTGCATATTAACCTCTAAATATTTTTCCAGTCATGGCGTCTTTTATTGTACTTGGTTGAGTATTACCACCTAACGGCTCGTCAACGTAAAAGCCAACTTGTTCTGCAAATTGCGCTTTAGCTTGATCAATACTAATTACTGTTTCTTGACCGGTTAAGTTTGCACTGGTTGATACTAGTGGCTTACCAAACTCTTGGCACAAACGTTTTACTGTTGGATGGTTTGTTACTCTTACTGCGATGGTATCAAACTGCCCTGTGAGCCATTTAGGCGTATTTTTAGATGCCGGCATAACCCATGTAATTGCCGCAGGCCAACTCGAAAAAATATCAGCGCGTTTATCCATTGGTATTTTTGCATCATCTACGTATTTTAATAATTGTCCGTAGTTATCAGCAATTAAAATAAGCCCCTTTTCAACTGGGCGTTGCTTAATAGCTAGTAGTGCCTCAACGGCTTGTTGATTATCTGGATCACAACCTAAACCATATACAGCTTCTGTTGGGTATAAAATAACTTCGCCTTGCGTTAAGCATGTTATTGCAGTGGGCGTATTTGAAAGGTCTGACAAAGTAGTCTCCAGATATAATTAAACGTTATTCAGTTGGGGTGAGCTTATGCATGCAGCTTTTTTGTGGGCATTGCAATAATGTGCCGTTTGCCATATTTCTTTCTATGACGATGGGCCAGTTACATTCAGGACACGGGTGTTCAACCGGTTTATTATTAAGCGTGTATTTACAACTTGGGTAGCAATCACAAGAATAAAATACTTTACCAAACTTATTACTGCGCGCGACTAAATGACCCTTTTTGCATTTAGGGCAACTTGGCAAAGTGTCTTCGCTTTGTTTTTCTTCATTTTCGTTAGCAATGTAATGACACTCTGGATAACCCGTACACCCAATAAACATACCGTAGCGGCCATTTTTAACCACCAGCGGTTTGCTACACTCAGGACATGCAGAATCTTCTAATATTTTGATTTCGTTACTGTCGTGATGTGCCAAAGGCCTAATAAAATCGCACTTGGGATAACTTGCGCATCCTAAAAAAGGGCCTGATTTACTATTGCGGATCACTAACTCTGAACCACACTGTGGGCATATCTCGTATTCTTTTTCGAGGGCGTGCTTGCTCGCCGAGAAAAGCGAATGGTCGATTTTACTCATGGTGATCCTAATAGGTTGGTGAATTTTCGCCTAATATACCCAAACCACTTAAAGATACAAGCAATGCCGTGCTTATCCGTTTAAGTAATTTGAGTACAATTAAGATAATTATCTCTAATGAAGAAGTTCGCTGGGTTCATCAAAAATCAAATCTTCCATTTGCTCATATGCCTCTTCAGAGCCAGGAACATTAAACAAAATCATAAGTACAATCCACTTTAAATCTTCTAGGCTTATTGTTGGTTTATCGAGTGAGGCTAAACAGTCCATTACCATTTCACGTGTTACATCGTTAATTACGCCTATTTGCTCAATAAACATTAAAAAGCCACGACACTCAGCGCTGAGCCTTTGGCATTCACTATCGGTAAATATACGAACTGCATATTTAGGATTAGCAATAAGATAAGGAGACTCATCGCTGTGTTGTAAATCGGCGAGTTGCTCTAGCCAATCGAGTGCTTTAAATATCTCAGGCTTATTAAAGCCCGCACGCAGTAGCTCATCGGTTAACTCATTTTGCTCTGCAAATATATCCGCTTCGCTATGAATGTAATTTTCAAATAGATACAAAAGAATATCAAACATATTACCTTCCTGCGCTTAACTTAATATAACCATCTAGCACGCGCTCAATCTGATCGTCTAATTCTAAATCGAGTAACCGAGCTAATACTTTATCTATTGGGTATTGAACACGACGTACAATGTCGTCTACGCTGGTTACTTCAAAGCCAATACTATTTAAAACTTCGCATTCAGAGTTGACCTGTATGGGCGTATCCTTTACATCAACATCATTTTGATAAGAAAAACTAACCTCATCAAGAATATCGGTTACATTTTCCACTAACTTAGCCCCTTGTTTAATTAAAAAGTGACTTGCCTGCGCCAATGGGTTTTTAATAGAACCCGGTACTGCAAATACCTCTTTATTTTGTTCAAGCGCATAGCGTACTGTAATTAACGAACCACTTTTAATTTCAGCCTCAACAATAAGTACACCCAACGATAATCCCGAAATAATACGATTTCGACGCGGGAAATTATGCGCATGAGCAGCTGTGCCTGGTAAAAACTCACTCACCAGCAGGCCACTTTCTAACACTTGGTCTGTTAATAGTTTATGGCGTTTAGGATAGTAAATATCAACCCCAGTACCTAGCACAGCAATGGTTTTCCCCGTACCAGCAAGAGAGCCTTTATGTGCAGCACCATCAATACCTCTTGCCATGCCTGAGGTAACAGTTATTCCTGCTAAAGTTAACTCGTATGCAAACTCTGAGGCTATTTCAAGCCCAGTAGGTGTGGCATTACGACTCCCTACAATTGCAATTTGTGGAGTAGATAATAACGAGACATCTCCCCTACAAAATAGTAATAAAGGGGCACTGGCAATCTGCCGCAGATCTTCTGGATAAAGCGCATCAAAAATACACACTACAGTAATATTGTTTTGTACGATTAATTGCTCATAATGACTTACTTCCTGCCAATTAGTATTGAGCAGATTAGTTGCCTGATTAGCAGTTAAACCTAGCTGTAGTAGCTGGTCATGAGGTAAGCCAAACAATGACTCAAGGGAATGATTTTTAGATAGTGCTAAAAGGGTTTTTATACCCAACCCTTTACACATATAAAAGGCAAGCCAGTGGGCTAGCTTGCCAGATGACTGATCCATGCTCTCTCCTAGAGCACCGACTCGCTACTTCTTAATGAATAACTGCAATATCTCCAATGCGAATTGGGTGCTGGTTTTTAGTTATTAATGCATAACTTACTTTGTCATACACTTTAAATACAATTAGCTCGCCAACTTTTTCTTTAGGCATAGTCCACGTTGTGCTTTCTTCGTCAGACTCATCACTAAATAATTGGCTCACATCAGATAAAAACTTCTCATATTTACTAGAATCTTCTGGGTAACGAGGGCCGCGAGGACCATCAATAACTGTTGGCGATTGGCGTTCTAGATCTAATACATGTCCCGCCTCTATTTTTTGTTCTCGCCCTAAGTTTAGCACTACAACATCCATTGTGCTGAATTCTCTAACTTCGCGTGGTGAAGCAATAATATTACCTGTTACAGGCTCTAAAGGACGGTGTATATCAAAGTACGCAGGTAGCATTTGGCCTTCCATTGCCGGCATTAAAAAATCACCTTGCTGAATCTCCCGTTTAACAGACTCAACACGTAATGACGAAGGCACACCATTTTGCTCATCGCCCGCTCTAAACGCACGTGCTATACCCACATAAGATGCACGCGTTGCTAACACTTCACCGGTTAAATCTGTGTAAGGGTCACCCTTGTGGTAAATGGCATATGCTTTATGTACTTGTAAGTCGCCTTTAGCATATAAAATATGGCCTAATGTTTGTGTTTTGGTATTTTCGTTAGCACCTAAAATATAAGGTTTGCCTTTAATATCGTCACTGTTCATTGCTTGCTCATAACTGATATAAGGTTTAATCATTTCAAGTGGCAAAGTAGTAATTGCATTATTACCTTTTGGTGTAATACGCCCCTGAGGTGATAGTTTTCTATAAGCTTTATTAATCACCAAACGCGGGTTTCCATCAGCATCATATATGAGCGCTAATGCATCCCCTGGGTAAATAAGGTGCGGGTTATCAATTTGAGGATTCATTTGCCAAAGTTCAGGCCATAGCCAAGGTTCATCTAAATAGATGCCAGAAATATCCCAAAGCGTATCGCCTTTTTTTACAACATACTGTTTTGGTGCATCTTTTTTATTTTAAGTACATCAGCTATTGCGGGAAACGCAGCGCTTAATGTAAGCATAATTGCAAGTAATGGAGATTTCATTGAGCTTCCTTGTATTGTTTTTTCATTATTATTGCCCAAAACCTATTAAAGGTGAACGCGAATGGCTAAAATAAGAGCATACAATACCCTAAATTAAGCACAAGTGAAAAAGGTAACTATGGCTAGGTTAGAAGTTTTAAGATTTCCAGATGAACGTTTACGTACTATAGCAAAAGATGTTGCACAAGTTGACGACACAGTACGCCAAATTGTAAAAGACATGCTAGAGACAATGTACGATGAAAATGGCATTGGACTTGCGGCCACGCAGGTAGATATTCATCAACGAATTGTTGTGATTGATGTATCAGAAGAGCGCGATGAGCCACTGGTATTAATTAATCCACAAATCATTAAAAAAGACGGCTCTACCGTTAGCGAAGAAGGCTGTTTATCAGTACCTAACTCGTATGCAAAAGTAGACCGCGCAGAAACAGTAACAGTCGCTGCACTTAACGAAAACGGTGAAGAGTTTGTACTAGATGCAGATGAATTACTGGCTATTTGTATTCAACACGAACTAGATCACCTTCAAGGTAAGCTATTCATTGATTACTTATCTCCATTAAAGCGCCAACGTATTCGTAAAAAGCTTGAAAAAGAAGCTAAGTTTGCAGATTAGTAATAAGTACCTTAGGAAAACTCAGTGACTCAACCATTACGCATTATATTTGCCGGTACGCCGGACTTTGCAGCACGTCATTTACAAGCGCTGATACAAAGCGAACACCAAATAGTGGGTGTATATAGCCAGCCAGACCGCCCTGCTGGTCGTGGTAAAAAATTAAAAGCCAGTGAAGTGAAAGCGCTAGCGCTTGAGCACAACTTACCGGTTTTTCAGCCACAGTCATTAAAAAATGATGAAGCACTAGCAGAGCTAACAAGCTTAAATGCCGACATTATGATTGTTGTAGCGTATGGCTTAATTTTACCTAAAGCTATATTAGAAGCCCCACGTTTAGGTTGTTTAAATGTGCATGGTTCTATATTACCGCGCTGGCGCGGTGCTGCACCTATTCAACGCGCAATTTGGGCAGGTGATGAACAAACCGGCGTAACAATAATGCAAATGGATGAAGGGCTAGATACCGGCGATATGCTACATATAAGCCGCTGCCCTATTAGCACGACAGAAACTAGCGCTAGTTTATATACAAAGCTTGCTGAGCTAGGACCAGACGCGTTAATTGAAACCATTAATAAATTAGCGAATGGTGAAATCACGCCTGAACCTCAAAATGATGAACTTGCTAACTACGCTAAAAAGCTTTCTAAAGAAGAAGCTAATATCGACTGGTCAATGAGTGCGCTGCAAATCGAGCGAAACATTCGCTCTTTTAACCCATGGCCAGTGTGCTTTACCCAAATGGGTGGGCAAACAGTAAAGATTTATCAAGCGCAGGTTGTGCTGCAATTAGGTGATCCTGGGCAAATTTTATCAAGCGACAAAAATGGCGTAGTAGTGGCGTGTGGCGAACACGCTTTATGTATTACGCAATTACAGCCGCAAGGTAAAAAACCAATGGCAATAAACGACTTTTTAAATGGTCGTAGTGACTGGGTTACCCCTGGCACAATATTAGGCGAAAACAATGAGTAATGTTCCAAACGTACGAGCGCTGGCCGCTGAAACTTTATATAACGTAGTTGATAAAGGCGCATCGCTTAATCAAGAACTTCCATTTGCAAGCCAAGGCCTGCCGCCTAAAGATAAAGCGTTGCTACAGCAAATTTGCTATGGGGTTTTACGCTACTTACCTAGCCTTGAAAATTATTGCCAACATTTAGTGGAAGATCCATTAAAAGGTAAGCGCAGAATATTTCAATTTTTACTCTATGTGGGTATTTATCAGCTACAACATATGCGTGTACCGCCACATGCAGCTATTTCAGAAACAGTAAACGCACTGGCCCAACTACGCGCTTTAGGCTTAAAAGGGCTAATTAACGCTATATTACGCAGTTTTCAGCGCCAACAAGTTGAGCTTGAAGAAAAAGCAAAGCTAATTCCAGTGTGTTTATACAACCATCCAAATTGGTTTATTAAGCAAGTAAAAGAAGCCTATCCTGATAGCTGGGAAGGGATACTTGCAGAAAACCAGCAGCAAGCCCCGATGTGGCTGCGTGTAAATCAATCGCAATACAGCACGCAAGAATACAGTGATATGCTAGCTGCTAACGATATTGAACACACCGTTAATCCTGATTTTATAGACGGTATAAAGCTTACTAAGCCACGTGATGTATTTTCGTTGCCTGAGTTTGATACAGGTGCTTGTTCTGTACAAGATGCCGCAGCACAACTTGCAGCACGCTTTTTAGAACCAAAAGATGGCGATACCATTTTAGATGCCTGTGCAGCACCTGGCGGAAAAACATGTCACATATTAGAGCTTGCTGATGCTGACGTGCTCGCACTTGATAGCGACTCCACTCGCCTTGAACGCGTTAAACAAAACTTAACGCGTATAGGCTTAGGTGCTGATTTACAATGCGGTGATGCTTCACAACCGCATACTTGGTGGGACGAAAAGTTATTCGATCGTATTTTGCTTGATGTACCTTGTTCAGCAACTGGCGTAATTCGTCGTCACCCAGATATAAAATGGCTTCGACGTGCATCAGACATTGTTGACTTAGCAACCTTACAAAACGATATACTTGATAGCATTTGGCCATTATTAAAACCAGGTGGTACATTGGTATACGCAACATGTTCGGTTCTTCCACAAGAAAACCAACAACAAGTTGCTAAATTTTTAGCTAATAACGATGACGTAGAGCATATTCCACTTCATGATAAAGACACGATTACAACACCGGGATTACAATTATTACCGGGTGAAAGTGACGGGTTTTATTACGCTAAATTAGTTAAAAAAGTCTAATAGCTGCACACTAAATAGTTAGCCATTTATTAAATGGCTATTTTTTAATTAACACGGGTAAATAATGAAAATAATCATACTCGGTGCCGGGCAAGTTGGCGCTACGCTTGCTGAAAACTTAGTGGGCGAACAAAACGAAATTACTGTTGTTGATATTGACGGTAATCGATTACGTGAACTTCAAGATAAGTATGACTTACAAGGAGTAATGGGCCACAGCGCGCATCCTGATGTATTACGCCGCGCTGGTGCTGAAGATGCCGATATGATTATAGCGGTAACAAGCTCTGATGAAGTGAACATGATTGCATGCCAAGTAGCGTACAGTATTTTTAATACTCCCACTAAAATTGCCCGCATTCGCTCGGAGCAATATTTAAAGTACCGCGAAAAGCTTTTTCAAAACGATGATTTACCTATCGATCATTATATTGCACCCGAAGCACTGGTCACTAAATATATTCGCCGCTTAATTGACTACCCAGGCGCATTGCAAGTACTACAGTTTGCCGATGGTATGCTCTCCTTAGTGGCTGTAAAAGCTTATTATGGCGGTTTACTTGTAGGTTATGCGCTATCTGCACTTAAAGAGCACATTCCTAATGTAGAGACCCGAGTTGCCGCTATTTATCGTCAAGGTAAAGCAATAAAACCTCTTGGCACCACCGTTATTGAAGCCGATGACGAAGTCTTTTTTATTGCTGCAACCAAACATATTCGCGCGGTCATGAACGAGCTGCAAAAGCTTGAGCGCTCGTACAAAAAAATTATGATTGCTGGTGGCGGTAACATTGGGGCAGGACTGGCTCGATCTCTTGAAAAAAACCACACAGTTAAATTAATTGAACGCAGTAAAGAGCGTGCTGAGCAACTCTCAGAAATGCTCGATAACACGGTCGTTTTTTGTGGTGACGCATCAGATCAAGAACTACTTTCAGAAGAGCATATTGAACAAGTTGACGTATTTATTGCTGTAACAAACGACGATGAAGCTAATATTATGTCAGCCATGCTTGCAAAGCGCATGGGCGCACAAAAAACAATGGTGCTTATTCAGCGCGGTGCCTATGTTGATTTAGTGCAAGGTGGCGAAATCGATATTGCCATATCACCACAGCAAGCGACTATTTCAGCATTACTCACACACGTACGCCGTGGAGATATTGTTAATGTGTATTCACTGCGTAAAGGCGCAGCAGAAGCCATTGAAGCCGTCGCTCATGGTGATGAAAGTACATCAAAAGTTGTTGGTCGTGCGATTGCCGATATAAAACTTCCTGCTGGAACAACTATTGGGGCAATAGTACGTAATGACGATGTACTGATAGCCCACGACAATACAATTATTATGTCGGGCGACCACGTTATTATGTTTTTAATCGATAAAAAACACATCACTGTTGTAGAAAAGCTATTCCAAGTAAGTGCTATATTCCTTTAACTAGTTACTCTAATTAGTTTATTTAACACGCAAAAGCCGCTGACTCAAGCGGCTTTTGTGAAGTATATTCGCGTTTTAAATTCTGTACTTTTGAACACTATTCTGAAGAAATATCATCGTTTCAGTTCAGTACGACCCAACTAATACAACTTAAACACCAACACTTAAAGAATCACTATATTTCAATGCATCGGCATAAAAATAGGTATAATTACAAAGTATTTTTATCACTGAAAAGCAAGACGCTTTAAAGCTATAAAACTAAACGCTTGGACTTATTTGAAAAGATACAATTTTGAAGTGTAATTATTAAAAGGGTTATTTTTTAAATAGTTAAGTAAAAATCACTTATTCAATAATAGATTCGAGTACCGAAGGATCTATAAAATGTTCTTTCATAAAAACTTTCATTTCATCTTCTGTCGCTAATAACTTAATACCACAACGTACACCAGAGGAGTGGTCTTTAACGCTGCACACCTCTCCTTTAAAGTTTTTATCACTGCTATTGAGCATCACAGTACATTGCATATCTTTTATATTTTCGAGTTCTTTGTCGCTTTTAACGTCAAACATAACACCCGTAAATGAAATATCTTTAATTACTCCATTAAGTATTCGCTCGTCACTTAATTTTAGTTTTGCAGGTAATAAAGTGGGTATGCGTGTTTGCGAACGCAAAGCAAATAGCTGTACTTGTTTAGGAAAGTTTATAAAAATAAGCCGTGCAGGATGAGAAGAAACAGACATAATTTGCTGACGAAATGCTATAACTTGCCCGCCTTCGCCTTCTATAAGTGCCCTCACAACAACCGTTACACCATCTCGTAAATAGTCAACAACTGCAGGTAGGCGCTTTGTATTGGGATAATTTAGAATAATAAACTTATTCTCAAGCAGGCCTATAAACTCCGTTTTAATACGCTTACTGTCCGTTGGGGTTAATATTTCTAAATCGACTATACCTCCGGCTATTAACTGATGCAGTTTTGCTAGGTTTGATGCTGGCATATCCCTTTCCCAATACAAAGTTTTATGATTAAAGAATCACTTACCCGCGCCAAAATGTGGGGGTAAATAATACTAATAAAGTAAATATTTCTAGGCGACCAAACACCATTGCAATTGTAAGTAACCATTTAGCGCCATCGGTTATAGCACCATAATGCGACGCTACATCACCCAAACCGGGGCCTAAATTATTTAAACAAGCGGCAGTGGCCGAAAACGCAGTTATGTTATCCATACCGGTGCCCATAAGCGCAAGCATGATAATAATGAACACAAGCGCATACGCAGAGAAAAACCCCCACACGGCTTCTACTACTTTATCTGGCAATGCCTTTCGACCCAGCTTGATTGAATATATAGCACGAGGATGCACTAAACGATTGAGCTCACGCACGCCCTGCAAGTAAAGTAAAAACACGCGCACTACTTTCATGCCACCACCAGTAGAGCCTGCACAGCCACCAATAAAACTCGAAAATATAAGTAAAATAGGTAAAAACAAAGGCCATGTTGAAAAGTTATCCGTAGCAAAGCCGGCTGTTGTACTCATCGAAACAGCTTGAAATAACGCCTGATCGAGGGTTTCATCGCCATTAGCAAATATTTCGTTAGAGGAAAGTACGGTAAAACAAATAACCACCAGCGCTAATTGAATACACAAAAACACCTTAAATTCTGGGTCACGTATATACACCTGTATATTACGACTAGCCACAGCGGCGTAATGCAAAGAAAAGTTAACCGCAGCAATTATTAAAAAGAAAACACAAATAAAGTTAATTACAGGACTATCAAAATGCCCTATAGATGCATCGTAAGTAGAGAAACCACCAATAGCGACCGTTGAGAATGCATGACAAATTGCATCAAACCAATTCATTCCCGCAGTCCAATAGGCAAGCGTACATGCAACTGTTAACGATACATAAATATACCAAAGGTGCTTTGCGGTATCGGCAATTCGCGGGGTCATTTTTGAATCTTTTACCGGTCCTGGTATTTCTGCACGATATAACTGCATGCCACCAACACCTAGCATTGGGAGTATAGCAACAGCGAGTACGATTATCCCCATACCGCCAAACCACTGGAGTTGCTGGCGATAAAACAATACCGACTTGGGTAAATACTCAATACCGGTAAGTACTGTAGCGCCGGTGGTTGTTAAGCCAGAGAATGCTTCAAATACCGCATCAGCGAGCGATAAATTAGGTTCTTGTAAAAATATAAGCGGCAAGGACGCAAACGCCCCAAGTACCAGCCAAAACAAAACAACAATTAAAAAGCCTTCACGTGCTTTTAAATCACCGTTTTCATGGCGGTTTGGGTAATAAGCCATCATGCCAATAACAACACTAAAGATAAATGCTAAAACAAAAGGAACACCACCACCGTCTTTATATATTAAAGACACCAGTGCCGGAGGCACCATGGTAATACTAAACAGCGCAACAAGTTGGCCAAGAATTTTTATGATGGTACGAAATTGCATTTAGCTTGTCGCTTTTATTATTAGTAAATTCAGGCTGAGTAGTATCAACCAAATTAAATCGGGTCAGTATGCATTATATGCAATTTGTGTAGGTTATTACTCTTTAATAGTTAACTCAACTGCGCCGTGACTTAAATCAAAAATATCTTTGATTGCTTGCTGAGCTTCGCGGCTATCTATTGTAATCACCCATTCAATATTAGCAGTAAATTGCTTATCAATATTAAGCACTTGATACTTTGTTTTTAATAACTGCTCAATCGCACCTTGCATGCTGTACTCACTACTCCCTGTAATTTCAACACTGGGAACTTTAAGTACCGTTTGCAATTTTACTAGTGCATTATTTAATGAGCCACCATAAGCACGTACTAACCCGCCCGTGCCTAATTTTATGCCGCCAAAGTAACGTGTAACAACAGCTGTGATTTCGCCAAGGCCTGAACCCACCAGCACATTTAACATAGGTTTTCCTGCAGTGCCATTTGGTTCACCATCGTCCGAAAAACCATAAACATGGCTGCCACCGGGGTTGCCTGCCACATGTGCCCAGCAGTTATGACGCGCATCGCTATACTTTTCTTCAATGCTTTTAATAAATGCTTTAGCTGAATTTAAATCGGGGGTATGTGCAATGTGAACTATAAACGTACTTTTTTTAATTTCTTCTTGATGAAAAACGTCAGTAGCGGGATATTTATATTCAGACATATTTTAAACTTGTAAAAAGGGGGCCAAAAGGCCCCTTTAAATAATGTACGTATTTTAACGTGTATAAACTAATTAGTGTTAACTAGAATTAATCGAGCGCTAAATCTCGTGTCATATTCTCTAAGCTATCTTCGTGAACAATAATGTTGTCTTCAATACGAATACCGCCAAATGGTTTAAATGACTCAATCTTTTCCCAATTAATAAACTGCTTATTATCGGTTTGCGCTAAATCACCAAGCAGTGAATCAATAAAGTATAAACCTGGCTCAATAGTAAACACTTGGTTTTTTTCGATCAGGCGGGTACAACGCAAGAACGGATGCCCTTCAGGCGATGGTTGATGTGTGCCCTTTTCGTCGCTCATAAACCCCCCCATATCATGCACTTGTAGACCTAGGTGATGCCCTAGTCCATGCGGAAAGAAGGTAGAGGTAATTTTACGCTCAACAATTTCCTCAGCAGGAAGGTTAACAATTTTAAAGTCACTAAGTATTTGTGCGATACGATTATGGCATTCAACATGTAAATCACCATAAAGCATACCCGGCTTTAAACCTTTACCTAGTTCGATTTGTTGAACTGTCATCGCTTGTACAAGCTCAGCAAACTCACCCTGCTTTTTAAAATCATACGTACGAGTAATATCAGCAGCGTAACCATTAAAGTTTGCACCGGCATCAATTAAAAATGAGTTGTGAGTGTGTGGCGCTTTTGGATCAAAGTGGGTGTAATGCAAAATAGCGCAGTTTTCGTTAAGCGCAACAATGTTGCCGTACGGCATTTCATTTTCGCTTTGACGTGTAGCCATTAAGTACGCTTGTTGAATATCGAACTCACTGCCGCCATTAAAAAATGTATCGCGCGCAGCTTTATGCCCATCTACTGCAATGCGGTTAGCGTTGCGTAAACATTCAAGTTCGTACTGCGTTTTATAAGCGCGGTGGTAATGAAAATAGTTAAGTACAGGCTCAGGGTTCATAATACTAAAACCAAGTGCTTGTGCTACTTCAATGTATTCACCCATGTAAGCGTATTTAGCTTTATCGTATGGTAACAACTTTTCAACTTGATCAGGTTGTAGCAATAGCTCTATATCAAAGTACTCAGCCCAAAAGTCGCGAGGCTCGTCTGGCACTTTATGCCAAAAATCTACCGGGCGATAAAATATGAGTTTTGGTTTGTCGCTGCCATTTACCACAATCCAGCAATGAGGATTGTCAATAACCGGTAACCACGCTTTAAACTGTGGATTAACTTTAAATGGATAATACATATCATCTAAAAACTGGCGCTTAGCTTGGCCTGAATGAATGACTAATCCTTCTAACCCTTCGCTATTACAAATTGTACGAGTACGCTGTTGCAGTGTTGCAATATGTTCGGCGTATAAAACGGCTAATTTATCCATTGTTAATCCATCTGTTAAATTTAACTTGCTCTGAGTCTACCACTTAAACACTAAGCGCTCAAAAAAGGGGGATATTTAACATGTAAACATCCCCCTTATTAATACCTATACCAATCGTGTTAAGTTATTGGTCGTATATTCAACCGCCCATTTTCATTTCCAGTAGCGGCGCTAATACATTTCCATCTCGGCCCATTCTTGTATGGTAAACCTGTCTGTACGCAAATACATTTTTTACGTAATCACGGGTTTCGCGATACGGAATAAGCTCTACCCATAACTCAGCCGGAATAGCGTCATCAGGTAACCAACGCTTTATACGGTGATAACCCGCATTATAAGAAGCAGTAGCCAGCACCTCATTACCGTGGTTTTCTTTTTCAAGTACTGTAAGTAACTAGTACCTAACCTAATATTTGTTTTAGGTTGATATAAACGATTGCTTGTCACACTGCTTTTATTTACATAATCAGCGGTACTAGGTAATAACTGCATTAAACCACGCGCATTAGCATGCGAGCGTGCATCAGGTGCAAAAGAGCTTTCACGCCTTGCAATAGCAATACTCCATGCCACATCTATTTTGCTACGTTTACTGTAGCGCTCAAATACATCCTGAAAAGCAAATGGAAAACGCTGATCTACGTTATCCCATGCTTTAATTTTTGCTAGAGTAAAAATAGTACTGTCGTGCCACCCTAAGTCGGTAGATAACTGCGATGCTGCCAGCTTTTCCTCATCGCTAGACGTATCCGTTAAATAATTCCACTCACGGCGTGCCGACGTAAAGCGTTCAATATCATAAAGTGCTTTTGCACGCTTAAAGCCAGGTGCATTACTTACTTTATCTACAAGTACCTTATCGACTGCTAAAGGCTGATTATTTAAATCAACGGGCAAGCCCAAACGCGCTGCTGCTAAAAAGCCGTAATAATCACGGTTAGCAGCTACTTTTTCCCAGATGTCGTTTGCTTTTTTTTGCTCGCCACGCTGTGCATAGCTATAAGCTAACCAATATTGCTGACCAAGGCTTAAATTTTCTTTACCTGTAAAAAATGCAGCAATCCCTTCCCAATCTTGGGTTTTGAGCATATTGCCCAGTTGCCACTGAATAAGCTTGCTGTCTAATCGCTCTTTAGGCACTTTATTTAGCCAAAAGCTCGCTTGTTTGTGCCCGCTAGAGGCAAGTGACAACGCAAAAGTGTAATACACATCCGCTTTTTCTTCGTCACTGTACTTAAATATTTTTTCTAGTTTTTCCCATGCTTTTAAAGCAAGCTCTTTGTCGCGCCAAACCAAACGCTTAACACCATAAATTGCTATTTGGCCTTCTTTAGCCGACTTATTTTTATATCGATATAACCCAGCAGCTGCGCTTGGATCTTTTCGTACTTTTAAATATAAATCAGCTAAGTAACGCTCCTTACTTGGCAATAAAGTTTTTAAGTAAGGCAATAAACTTTGCTTCCCGCCTTCTGCTGCAAGTGTTACACGCTTCCAAACCGTTTCGTCTTTCATGTAGCCTTTTTTACGCCACGTAGAAAATAAACTATCACAACCATTAGGTTGCGATTTACCTACAGCCCATAAGTCGGTCACCTGATTTAGAATCGCCTTTTCAGGCGCACCTAAATCAAGCTGAAAATCTAAATAAGTACAGGTAAGCCCCGTGTTAGACGTTTCACGGTAGTTGCGTATATACGCCGCTTTTTCGTTGTTCTCTTTTAAATACTCTAACCACGCTTTGCGAACAGGCCACTCAAGCGGTGTATGCTGATATATATTTAAATAGTCTTCTATCTCTGCCTGATGCTTAATACTCGGGTGACGTTGCCAGTACATTTTTTCAACATACGGTTTTAACGGATGATTTAGGTTGCTAACCGCTTGTTTAAAGTCTTGATAGCTTCCGTGCCTTACTTTTTTTCGGCATCTAAAAAGGCATCGTTATCGATACTTGCCTCGGCAGAATGAAGAGGGAAAATGAATGCAGCTGCCGCAACACTTAATAAATATTTTTTCATAATGTCCTTTAATAAAAATTAAAGTAGTGAATAAAAACTTTTCAACCACCTTAGCACCAAACCAGCTATATTTTAACCAGTCGATTGTAACCGAGTTAAATTTTTCGTTGCATTTTTAATTTAAAGCAAGCACACTGATTGAAATGCAAACTCATCGTACCAGTCTTAGTTCGTCAACTAGGGAGAATAATAATGTTATATAAAAGCGATTCCTTTGAAGTTAGCTTCCTGAAGGAAAACATCGCCGAGTTTAAGTTTTGTGTTGCAGGCTCTGTAAACACATTATCTCAAAAAACTCTTTCAGATTGCGCAGCAGCATTAAAAGAATTAGCTGCCAATACTGATATCAAAGGCATGATTTTTACCAGTGATAAAGAGCACTTTATTATTGGTGCCGATATCTTCGAATTTTTACCTACATTTACTAAACCTGAAGAAGAATTAGTAGTGTGGATCAAAAACGCAACCGACGTTTTTGATGCAATCGAAGATTTACCATTCCCAACTCTAAGCGCTATAAACGGTATGGCACTTGGCGGTGGTTGTGAGTGGGCACTTGCTACCGATTATCGTGTGGCAAGCGAAACAGCTAAAATGGGCCTACCAGAAGTTAAACTTGGCATAATGCCAGGGTTTGGTGGCACAGTGCGCTTACCACGTATCATTGGCGCCGATAACGCGATGATGTGGATTACCTCAGGCGCAGAAAACCGCGCTGCAGATGCCCTTAAAGTAGGTGCGTTTGACGCGGTAGTTAGTGCTGACAAACTTTTAGAGTCAAGTGTATCAACACTTGAACTAGCAATTGCAGGCAAGCTAGATTGGCAAGCAAAACGCAACGTAAAACTACAGCCACTTAAATTAAACCGTGTTGAGCAAGGCATGAGCTTTGCTATGGCAGAAGGTATGGTAATGGGTAAAACCAAAGGCCACTATCCTGCACCGGTTATGGCTGTACGTACTATTAAAGCAGCGGCAAACTGTACTCGCGATGAAGCAATGGCAATCGAAAACGCTAACTTTGCTAAATTAGCACGTACACCAGAAGCAGCTGCACAAACAGGTATATTTCTAGCTGACCAATACATTAAAGGTAAAGCACGTAAATTTGCTAAGCACAGCGATGTAGAAATTAAACAAGCCGCTGTGTTAGGTGCTGGTATTATGGGTGGCGGTATTGCATACCAGTCTGCTTATAAAGGCACACCTATTATAATGAAAGACATCCAACAAGATGCGCTTGATTTAGGTATGGGTGAAGCGTCTAAGTTACTAGGTGCAAAAGTTAAGCGTGGCCACATGCCAATGGAAAAAATGTTGGCAACACTTAGCAAAATTAAGCCAACACTTAACGCGTCAGACCTACAAAATGCCAACATTATTGTTGAAGCCGTTGTAGAAAACCCTAAAGTTAAGCAAGCAGTACTCGCTGATCTTGAAAAGACCATGCCAGAAGGCACGGTACTTACTTCAAACACATCAACTATTTGTATTGATTTACTAGCACAAGCGCTAGATAAGCCAGAAAACTTCTGTGGTATGCACTTTTTCAACCCTGTGCCAAAAATGCCATTAGTAGAAATTATCCGTGGCGCAAAAACCTCAGATAAAACTATTAATGCAGTAGTTGATTACGCGCTTAAATTAGGTAAATCGCCAATTGTTGTTAACGATTGTCCAGGCTTTTTTGTAAACCGTGTTTTATTCCCTTACTTTGCAGGTTTTAGCAAATTAGTGGTTGAAGGCGCTAACTTTGCAAAAGTAGATAAAGTAATGGAAAACGTATTTGGCTGGCCTATGGGTCCAGCTTACCTACTTGATGTTGTAGGTATTGATACAGCGTTCCATTGTACTGGCGTAATGGCTGACGGTTTCCCTGAGCGTATGGCGCGTGCTGATAAAGACCCAGTGACTATTTTTGCCAACGAAAAACGTTTTGGTCAAAAGAACAAAGCCGGTTTTTACAAATACGAAACAGATCGTCGCGGTCGTCTTAAAAAGTCTCATGACGAGACAGCAGTTGAGCTACTAAGCCCAATTACAGACGCACCAAAAGAATTTGATAAACAAGAAATCATCGACCGTTGTATGATTCCAATGATTAACGAAGTGCTACTGTGTTTGCAAGAAGGCATTGTTGCCTCTGCGCAAGAAGCAGATATGGCATTAGTTTACGGTGTTGGTTTCCCTCCATTTAGAGGCGGCGCGTTCCGTTACTTAGATCAAACTGGTTTAGCTAACTTTGTTGCAGCAGCAGACAAATACGCTCACCTAGGTGCGATTTACCAAGTATCTGAGCAAACTCGCAAGTGGGCCGAAGAAGGTCGTGTTTTCTATAAGGTGGAAGGTTAATATCATGAATAATCCAGTAATTGTAGATTGTATCCGCACACCAATGGGTCGCTCTAAAAGTGGTGTATTCAAACATAAACGTGCTGAAGACTTAAGCGCACATTTAATGAAAGGCTTACTTGATCGCAACCCAGCAGTTGATCCAGCATCAATTGACGATATTTATTGGGGTTGTGTACAGCAAACATTAGAGCAAGGCTTTAACGTAGCACGTAACGCAGCATTACTTGCCGGTATCCCACACAGCGTACCTGCTGTTACGGTTAACCGTTTATGTGGATCGTCAATGCAAGCATTGCATGACGCAGCACGCGCAATAATGACAGGCGCTGGCGACACTTACCTAATTGGTGGTGTTGAGCACATGGGCCACGTACCTATGACTCACGGCAACGACTTTCATCCAGGTCTTGCAACATCAATTGCACAAGCATCGGGCTCAATGGGTTTAACAGCAGAATACCTTGCAACGCTTCATGGCATTAGCCGTGAGCAACAAGATGAATTTGCTTATCGTTCACATCAACGTGCACAAGCGGCAACTGTTGAAGGCCGTTTCCGTCGCGAAATTTTAGCAATGGAAGGTCACGCAGCAGATGGTTCGCTTATATTAGTTGAAGACGACGAAGTAATTCGCCCAGAAACAACAGTAGAAGGCCTATCAAAACTTCGCCCTGTATTTAATCCTGCATCGGGTACGGTAACAGCCGGTACGTCTTCTGCACTTTCTGACGGCGCATCTGCAATGTTAGTAATGAGCGAAGAGAAAGCAAAAGAACTTGGCTTACCAATTCGTGCGCGTATTAAAGCAATGGCAGTCGCTGGTTGCGATCCATCAATTATGGGTTACGGCCCAGTACCAGCAAGTAAAAAAGCACTTGCTCAAGCCGGTATTACAATTGATGACCTAGGCGTAGTAGAACTTAACGAAGCCTTTGCAGCACAATCATTACCTGTAATGAAAGATTTAGGGTTAATGGATGTTGTTGACGAAAAAGTGAATTTAAATGGCGGCGCAATCGCACTTGGTCACCCTCTGGGTTGTTCGGGTTCGCGTATTAGCACATCGCTTATTCACTTAATGGAAGACAAAAATGTACGATACGGTTTAGCAACTATGTGTATTGGTTTAGGCCAAGGCATTGCCACTGTATTTGAACGTGTTCAAGACTAATTAGTTTAAACATGTAAAACCATCTTGGTGATTAAAAAGGCGAACTGATTTTATTCAGTTCGCCTTTTTTATTAGTCTTAATATATCAAAACATTCGCAGTAGCTTAGTGTAAATACAAAACTATTTTATGATCGGGCTTAGTTTTTACTTAACTTTTTTAACTGTATAAATATTATCAAACTAAGTGCTGATCTAGATCTAAGTAAAATAGTTAATTTATACTTAAAATTGCGCTAAACTTCTAAATTGTTAAATAGCTATACCCGAACAGAACCAGCAGTTATAAATAATATTGAACAGGCAAACTTATTATGAGCTTTGATAACCCCGATCACCAATTAGATGCCATAGGCCTTCGCTGCCCAGAACCAGTAATGATGGTACGTGCTGCTATTCGTAAAATGAGCGATGGTGAAACGTTATTAATAACCGCAGATGACCCATCAACCACTCGCGATATTCCGAGCTTTTGTACGTTTATGGATCACACGCTGGTGGCTAAAGATGCTGAAGAAGCACCGTATAGGTATGTGGTGAAGAAAGGACTTTAAACTCACGTAGGTTGGGTTGAGTTTTACGAAACCCAACGTATTTTGTAATAATCGAAATAATTTCACTCATTGTATATATCGTTTAACTTATTATCACTCCCCCAGTTACTCAGTAATTTTGAATCTTTGACATATCGATGAAAACTCGAAAAAGGCCAATTACAGACTTCAGAGACATATTTATGTTTCACAGGGTTGTAGTGGATATAATTAATATGGTTATTTAAGTCTTCTTCATCTCTAATTTTATGCTCCCAATAACGACGCTGCCAAATCCCGCGCTCTCCCTTCGCTATTCGACTTTTATTACAAAATTCTTTTGCTGGCAGCTCTCGAGAAAAGCCTGATTTTATAAGCCGCCAACGCATTGCGTAATTATTATCATCTTTTGGTAATTGCCAAATAACATGAAGGTGATCGGGCATGATAACGATTGCAATCGTCTTTATTGGATGCTTTTTTGCAACCTTTGAATATACACGACGTAATAACTCTATATTTTCCACAAGCAAAGGCTGAGATCTATCTTCCAAATTTACCGTAAAAAAATAACATGCGCCCGCCTCTAGCATACGTTTATAACGCATATTTTTATCCATAAAATAAACAGATAAATAAGAGTATAGATTAGTTTTGTTAATTATAATCAAGACAAGTTTAAGTCAAACTTATCCACGATATTGTTGCACACTTATAGCAACCACATAAACTTGTGACTGTCGTAGGTTGGGTTGAGTTTTACGAAACCCAACGTATTTAATAACCACCAAAATAGTTTTGTTCGCCACACATGTTGGGTTTCGCTTCACTCTACCCAACCTACGAAACCCCCTTGGTGTTAATGCTGAATAAATACTACAACGTCCTTGTCACAAATCCATTAACCCACTAGGTCTATTAAATAGCTAAAAATTACTTCTTCGTTATCGTCACTTGTGGCTTGTCGTAGTCACTGTAATCAATACTTACTATGTATGTGCCTTTTATTGCTGGTGTGAAACTAAAGTAGTTATAAATAGTATTACAGTCTGCGATAGCTGGTTGGCCGAGTGTTAGGCTTTGCCCTGCTGGTTGTGCATCGCTGTAACCACAGTTGTAACCTTCACTAAAATCGGCATCGGCTATTTTAAATTCGTACACTTTACCAGGCGTCGAAAATTTAACTTGTGCTTGATAAAGCGATGGACCAACTGGCGCAAACTGATACTGGGGTTCTGCATCCCACAGTGTAAAGTCGCCACGTAAGTAAATTGTGCGGTCAAGCTCTTGCTGTGGCAATACATCGTTAATCGAAATTTGGCTTGTACAGGCAGTAAGTAAACCAGCAATTGCTAAGGTTAAAATTCGTTTCATAGAAATCATCAATGGGGTTTCCTTTGCATACAGTGAAAACTAAAAAGCCAGCAAAACGCTGGCTTTTAAAATTGCTAATCGGTGTTATTTTTGTAAAACAGAAATATCTGCAATACCTAAAAACAATCCGCTTAACTGGCTTAGCAGCGCAAGACGATTTTGCTTAACAGCTTCATCGTCGGCCATAACCATTACGTTGTCAAAAAAGTTATCAACACTTTCGCGAATACCTGCCAACTGGCTTAATGCTTCTTGGTAGTTTCCATCTGCGTAAAGTGGTGCAAGGTCAGTGGCAAATTTTGCTACTTGTGATGCCAATACTTTTTCAGCGTCGTCGCTTAATAAGCTCTCATCAACACTACCTTGGCTGGTAATGTCGTTTTTAGCCAGAATGTTACCTACACGCTTATTAGCTGCTGCAAGCGCTTCTGCTGCGTCTAATGTACGGAAGTGGCTTACGGCTTTAACACGGCGATCAAAATCAACAGGTTTAGTCGGACGACGTGCAAGCACTGCTTGAATTACGTCTACTTCAATACCTTCGTCTTGATACCAAGCACGGAAGCGTCCTAGCATAAATTCAAATACGTCAGTTGATACATTTAAGTTAGTTAACTTGTCGCCAAACAATGTTTGCGATTTAGCTACTAGGTCTAAAATATCAAGTGGTAGTTCTTTTTCTACCATAATGCGAAGTGCACCAATAGCAGCACGACGAAGAGCAAATGGGTCTTTGTCACCCTTAGGTGCTTGGCCTATACCAAAAATACCCACCAGCGTATCAAACTTATCAGCAATCGCTACTGCACAGCTAATTAAATTTGTAGGTAAGTTGTCGCCTGCAAAGCGTGGCATGTACTGCTCGTTTTGCGCTAAGGCTACATCTTCGGCTTCACCATCGTGGCGAGCGTAATGCATTCCCATTACACCTTGCACGTCGGTAAATTCCATTACCATTTCAGTCATTAGGTCAGTTTTACTTAATAAGCCTGCACGCTGTGCTAGGTCTTTATCAGCACCTAATTGCTCAGCAATATAACCTGCAAGCTCACTAATGCGCTGAGACTTATCTTTAAGCGTACCAAGTTGCTTTTGGAACAATACGCTATCAAGCGATTCTAATCGGCTTTCTAGAGTTTTCTTTTTATCTGTTTCAAAGAAGAACTGTGCATCGGCTAAACGCGGGCGCACTACTTTTTCGTTACCAGAAATAACCACACTTGGATCTTTACTCTCGATGTTAGATACAAACAAAAATTTATTTAAAAGTTTGCCGTTTTGATCTAATAACGGAAAGTATTTTTGATCGTCTTTCATGGTGTAAATTAACGCTTCGGCTGGTACATCTAAAAATGCTTCTTCAAATGTTGCCGTTAAAGTAACTGGCCACTCTACAAGTGATGTTACTTCTTCTAGTAAATCTTCATCCATTGCAACAACAGCATTAACTGCTTTTGCAGCCTCTTCTATTTGCGTACGAATTTGCGCTTTACGTTGTTCGTAATCAGCAATAACGTAAGCAGATTTAAGTACGTCAAAAACGTCATCTGCATGGTTTATACTAATTTTTTCTGGGTGGTGAAAACGATGACCCTGAAGCTGGTTAGTTATTTTCTTACCAAGGATCTCACCTTCAAGTAACTCATCACCAAACAAAATAGTTACCGTATGCACAGGACGAATAAATTGTGTTTTATTCGCGCCCCAACGCATTGGTTTAGGAATTGGTAATTTAGCCAACGCTTTAGTAATTGCACCTGTCATTAGCGTTTTAGTTTCTTGCCCTGCAACTTTAGCAATGTGCAATAACCATGCGCCTTTGTCTGTTTCGAGTGTTTGTGCGTCTTTTACTTCAATACCACAACCACGTGCCCAACCCATTGCTGCTTTTGTTGGGTTACCGTCACCGTCAAATGCGGCTTTAGTTGCTGGACCGCGTTTTTCAACTTCTTTGTCTTGTTGCTTAGCTTTAAGCGCTTTTACTTGTAAACCTAAACGACGAGGCGATGCATACCAGCTTACGCCTTGATGTGCTAACTCTAGTGTTTCAAGCTCTGCAGTTAAGTTTGCAGCAAAGGCTTCTGCTAATTTACGCAGTGCTTTTGGTGGCAACTCTTCTGTGCCAATTTCTACTAATAAATTTTGTGCTGACATACTTACTTATCCTTACACAGCGGGAAACCAAGCGCTTCGCGTTTGTCATAGTAACTTTGTGCACACGCTTTTGATAACGCACGAACGCGTAAAATATAACGTTGACGTTCGGTTACCGAAATTGCGTGGCGTGCGTCTAGTAAGTTAAATGCGTGCGATGCTTTCATTACTTGCTCGTAAGCCGGTAGTGGTAAGTTTGCTTCAATTAACTTTTGGCTCTCTGCTTCACATTTATCAAACTGAGCAAATAAGTCTTCTACGTTTGCGTGTTCAAAATTGTAAGTAGACTGCTCTACTTCATTTTGATGAAACACGTCGCCGTAGGTTACGCGCCCTAGTGGACCGTCTGCCCATACTAAGTCGTAAATACTATCTACGCCTTGAATGTACATTGCTAAACGCTCTAGGCCGTAAGTGATCTCACCCGTTACTGGTGAACACTCAATACCGCCAACTTGTTGGAAGTAGGTAAACTGCGTTACTTCCATGCCGTTTAACCAAATTTCCCAACCTAGGCCCCACGCACCTAACGTAGGTGATTCCCAGTTGTCTTCTACAAAGCGAACTTCGTGAGTTAGTGTATCGATACCCATAGCCGCTAAAGAGCCTAAATAAAGCTCTTGGATGTTATCTGGCGATGGCTTTAAAACTACCTGAAATTGGTAGTAGTGTTGTAAGCGATTTGGATTTTCACCGTAGCGACCATCGGTAGGACGACGACACGGTTGCACGTATGCACTCGCCATTGGCTCTGGACCAATAGACTTTAAAAAAGTTTGCGGGTGAAATGTCCCTGCGCCCACTTCCATATCAAGTGGTTGAATAATGACACAGCCTTGCTGCGCCCAATAATCCTGTAAAGCCAGGATCAAACCTTGAAAGGTTTTTACGTCATATTTTTGCATATTTGGCTTTTTACTATCTAAGAAGTAGCGTGAAAATTACCCTTAGTATACCGTGTGTACACTCAGGTTTTAAGCAGTTTGTGTAATTGAAGAAAATAAAAAAGGAGCCATTAGGCTCCTTTTTCTATGTAAGCAATATTTTTTACACGTCTAAGTTAACTACACGTAGTGCGTTCTTTTCAATAAACTCACGACGAGGCTCTACTTGGTCACCCATTAAGGTCGCAAATAATTGATCCGCGCCAACAGCATCTTCGATCGTTACTTGTAACATACGGCGAGCACTAGGATCCATTGTGGTCTCCCAAAGCTGGCTTGGGTTCATTTCGCCCAGTCCTTTATAGCGTTGAATATAGATCCCGCGCTTCGATTCTGTGATCAACCATTCCAAAGCATCCACAAAGTTATCAACAGGTTTTGTTTTCTCACCACGTTGAATATATGCACCTTCGCTAAGGATGTTTGCGATGTTAGTACCAGTCACAGCAATGCGTTGGTAGTCACGTGACGCAATAAAGTCATAATGAAGTACGTGTGCTTTATCTACACCGTGCTGACGAATATTCACAACCGGGTAATACATATTACGCTCAGCATCATGCTCTGTACCAGCATGGAAAATAGTCGCATCTTCATCACGTGCAATCAGGTCGTCAACCAACACTTTAGTCCAAGCAATTACTTTAGCTTCATCTGAAAGGTCATCAGTTTTCAATTCTGTTTGATAAATTAAGCGTTCCATTACCGTGTTAGGGTATTTACGCTTTAAACGCTCAATTACTTTAACTGTGTTTTGATAATCGTGAACGATTTCTTCTAGTGCCTCACCTTCAAGAGCTGGTGCATCTGTACTTGCATACAACGCTGCACCATTAAGAGCAAGCGATGTTAGGTATTCAACTAATGCAGGGTCATCTTTAATATAACGCTCTTGCTTACCTTTTTTCACTTTATAAAGTGGTGGTTGAGCAATGTAAATATAGCCGCGTTCTACAATTTCAGGCATTTGGCGATAGAAGAATGTTAATAGTAACGTACGAATGTGAGAACCATCCACGTCCGCATCGGTCATGATGATGATACGGTGGTAACGTAATTTCTCAGGGTTATATTCGTCACGACCAATACCACACCCTAATGCAGTAATTAGTGTTGCTACTTCTTGTGAAGATAACATTTTATCAAAACGTGCTTTTTCTACGTTTAAGATTTTACCTTTAAGCGGAAGAATAGCTTGGTTTTTACGGTTACGTCCCTGCTTGGCTGATCCGCCAGCAGAGTCCCCTTCCACTATATATAGTTCAGATTGGGCAGGATCTTTTTCTTGGCAATCAGCTAGCTTACCAGGTAAGCCTGCTAAGTCCATTGCACCTTTACGACGTGTCATTTCACGGGCTTTACGCGCCGCTTCTCGAGCACGTGAGGCATCAATAATCTTACCTACAACAATTTTGGCATCAGTTGGGTTTTCTAATAAAAACTCAGTGAATTTTTCAGCCATTGCTTGTTCAACTGCAGACTTAACTTCACTTGAAACAAGCTTGTCTTTAGTTTGCGATGAGAACTTAGGATCAGGAACTTTAACACTAACAACAGCCGTTAAGCCTTCACGGGCATCATCACCGGTAGCATTGCTGGTTGTTTTAGCTTTTTTGTTAAAGCCTTCTTTTTCCATGTAGTTATTAAGTGTACGTGTTAGCGCTGATCTAAAACCGGCTAAGTGAGTACCACCATCACGTTGTGGAATATTATTTGTGAAACAGTAAATGTTTTCTTGGTATGCATCATTCCACTGCATTGATACTTCAACGCTAATACCATCTTCTTCACGTTCGTGAGTAAAATGGAATACACCTTTATGTATAGGTGTTTTATTACGGTTTAAGTATTCAACGAAAGCTTGAATGCCGCCTTCGTATTTAAAGTGGTCAGATTTATTTTCTTCACGTTCATCATTTAAAATGATGCTCACACCTGAATTTAGGAATGAAAGCTCGCGTAAACGCTTAGCTAAAATTTCGTAATGAAAATCTAAGTTTGTGAATGTTTCACCACTTGGCCAAAAACGCAGTTCTGTTCCAGTCGTGTCCGATTCACCAATAACAGCTAAAGGTGCATCTGGAACACCCATAGTGTAAAACTGCTCATGAAGTTTACCTTCACGGCGAACTGTAAGTTTTAGCTTTTCTGAAAGTGCATTTACAACAGAAACACCAACACCGTGTAAGCCACCTGATACTTTATAAGAGTTATCATCAAACTTACCACCAGCATGAAGTACCGTCATAATAACTTCGGCTGCTGATACGCCTTCTTCTTCATGGATAGAAGTTGGAATACCACGACCGTTATCTCGTACTGAGACAGAACCGTCTAAGTGAATCGTTACATAAATATCATCACAATGACCTGCTAAGGCTTCATCGATCGAGTTATCAACGACCTCAAACACCATGTGGTGTAAGCCTGTGCCATCATCGGTGTCCCCAATATACATTCCAGGACGCTTTCTTACTGCGTCTAATCCTTTAAGTACTTTAATACTCGACGAGTCATAATTCTCAGACATGGTTAATCCCACTTATCTTGTTATTAGGTTGCCATGTTTCACGTGGAACATTTGTAGTTCTCGTTGCATGGGTTCCACCACAGCAGAAATACTTTCAGACAAAATTGAAGAGATAAAAATTTGAGAACTGCAGTGAGCAAGTAATTGTCCCACTTTCTCTTTTGTATCTTCGCCTAACTCTGAAGGTAGATCATCTATTAGCAATATAGATTGCTTATCTGTCTCTGACTCAATTAAGCTATTTTGCGTAACTTTTAACGCATATAATAGTAACTTCAATTGACCGCGTGAGAATGTATTCTCCACGCTGTTGCCAGCGACACTAAAACTAAAATCGGCCTTATGAGGGCCTTTACTTGTAAACCCTTGGCGAGCATCTCGCTCAAAGTTTTGCTCTAACGCATCTGCAAGAGATTCGGTCTCTTTCCAGCCTGCGTTAAAGGTCATTTCTAAATCACGTACAAGCGTTAATTCTGCACACATTTTATCAAAAAACTGCTGCTTAAACCTACTTATATACGCCAATCTTAATTTATTTATTTCTTCAGCCAGTCTAACAAATTCTTTGTCCCAAAACTTAATTTGGTCAAAATAATTCTTGGGCTTAGTTTTTAACAATGCATTACGTTGTTTAAGTACTTTATTGAACGATTGCCATAAAAAAAAGAACTCATGTTCCACGTGGAACAAACCTAAATCTAAAAACTTTCTGCGCTCTTTAGGCCCACCAAAAAATAAAGAATAACTCTCTGGTGTAATAATTTGCACTGGCATGAGTTGAGCTAGTTCGGATATTTTACGACTAGCCTTACCCTGAATTTTTAAATTAGTTTCACCCGTTTGAGTTTTACTAATACCAATTGGAATAGATAAGTCGTGTATTTTTTTGCGCCCGTGAATTACAAATTGCTCTTGCTGATGCGCGATAATACTTTTATGTTTTGGAGTACGAAAAGATTTGCCGTGAGAAAGGTAATAGATAGCCTCTAAAAGGCTGGTTTTTCCGCTGCCATTTTCACCATATATTATATTAACGCCGTTAACTGGTTCTAGCGTCAGCGCCTCAATATTACGAAAACATTTGAGGCTCAAATGACTTAAGCTCATTATATATTTATAGTCTTATAAACGCATAGGCATAACAACGTACATTGCTTCTTCATCACCTGCACCTTCAATTAATGCACTGCTATTTGAATCGGCTAATGTAAATAGTACGTCTTCTGTTTTTAAGGTGTTTAGTACGTCTAGTACATATGACACATTAAAACCTATTTCTAAATCCGCGCCTTCGTAACTTACTTCAACAACTTCTTCCGCTTGTTCTTGCTCTGGGTTGTTGGCCGTAATTTTTAGTAGACCATTTGATAAGTTTAAGCGTACACCACGAAACTTCTCATTCGATAAAATAGACACGCGTTGAAACGCACTACGTAACCATTCACGGTTAGCTGTAATTACTTTGTCGCCACCTCGTGGTAATACACGACGGTAATCTGGAAAGCGACCATCAACCAATTTACTCGTAAATATAAATTCAAGATCGATAATGCGAATATGGTTAGCACCAAACTGAATTGTTACCAACTCATCGTCAGCGACCATAAGACGCATAATTTCTTGTACACCTTTGCGAGGTATAATTAATTGGCGTTGAGTGTTAAGCGATTGCGTTAATTGCTTTTGCGCTATAGCTAAACGGTGACCATCAGTTGCCACTGTTTTTATATCAGTATTATCTACTTCAAACGACATACCATTTAAGTAATAACGTACGTCTTGATTTGCCATCGAAAAATGTGTGCTTTCGAGTAACTTACGAAGCTCTAAACGAGTTAGCTGAAATTCAACCTCTCCGTCCCACTGCTCTAAATTAGGAAAATCATCAGCAGATAAAGTCGTTAGTGAAAAACGGCTTTTACCACTGGTTAAAAGCAATTGATGCTCTTGTAAACTTAAAGTAATGTCTGAACCGTCTGGTAGACTTTTACAAATATCGAGTAATTTTTTAGCGGGTAACGTCAGTTTTGTATCGGCAATATCATCACCTACAAATACGCCAGAAACTAATTCAATCTCAAGGTCAGTACCTGTCATTGAAAGTTGTCCGTTTTCTACCACTAACAAAACGTTAGATAAAATTGGTAGCGTGTGTTTGCGCTCTATTGCGCCCGACACTTGCACCAATGGCTTTAAAAACTGTTGTCTTGATATTGTTATTTGCATAATAAAGTCAGCCCTAAGATGACAATGTTCTTATTAAGTTTTGGTAATCTTCTTTAATTTCGTGGCTTTCGTCACGTAATGATTTTATTTTACGACACGCGTGTAATACGGTCGTATGATCGCGTCCACCAAATGCGTCACCAATCTCAGGTAAGCTGTGATTAGTCAATTCTTTAGATAGTGCCATAGCAACTTGGCGCGGCCTTGCTATAGAGCGGCTGCGGCGCTTAGATAACAGGTCTGATATTCGAATTCGATAATATTCAGCAACTGTACGCTGGATGTTATCTATGGTAACCAGTTTATCTTGCAAGGCAAGTAAATCACGTAGCGCTTCTTTTACAAAATCGATTGAAATAGGACGACCAGTAAAGTTCGCATTAGCGATTACACGGTTAAGTGCACCCTCTAATTCACGAACATTTGAACGTAATTTTTTGGCAATAAAAAAAGCAACTTCGTGTGGTAAGTTAATCTTACTTTGCTGTGCTTTTTTCATCAAAATAGCAACGCGAGTTTCAAGCTCTGGTGGCTCAATCGCAATTGTTAATCCCCAACCAAAACGTGATTTAAGGCGGTCTTCAACCCCTTCAATCTCTTTGGGATAACGGTCAGACGTTAAAATAATTTGTTGGTTGCCTTCAAGCAATGCGTTAAAGGTATGGAAAAACTCTTCTTGTGAGCGTTCTTTATTAGCAAAAAATTGTATGTCATCGATCATCAATGCATCAACACTTCTGTAATAACGCTTAAATTCTTCTATTGCGTTATTTTGCAGCGCTTTTACCATGTCTTGAACAAAGCGCTCTGAATGCATATAAACGATTTTAGCATCTGGTTTGTTAGCTAATATACCGTTGCCTACTGCATGTAATAAGTGAGTTTTACCTAAACCGGTTCCACCATATATAAATACAGGATTAAAGGCAGACCCAGGATTGTCAGCAATTTGTGTCGCCGCAGCCTTAGCTAACTGGTTTGATTTACCTTCAACAAAGCTGTCGAATGTGTAATTTTCTTTGATGTTAGACTTGTAACCTGATTTAGGTGCAGGTTCAACAACTGGCTTTTGTTCGCGAGGCTGTTGTTTTGTTGAAACCTGTGCACTTGGTGCCGATTGAGTTTCAATAACCGGTGCAGCTTGTGCATTTATTAAAGGTTTACTCCCTACGTCAAAACGTAGTTTTGGTGCTTCAACACCACAAATTTCTACTAGTAGTTCGTTAATTCTATTTAGGTACTTTTCTCTCACCCAATCAAGCACAAAGCGATTAGGTGCATAAATCGTCAAGGTATCTTCGGTACTTTCTGCTTGAAGTGGTCTTACCCACATACTGAATTGCTGCGAAGGCAGCTCATCTTGCAATACATATAAACAACTTTGCCAAACCGACAGATACACAGTTAAACTCCCAGAGATATAATTTTTATTCCCGCACATCATTAATGATCATAAATCATACATTTATTGCGTTCAAATGGTCCAATAAGCGACCCAAGACCGCATATTATGAAGATACTTTATCCACAAGTAAAAGATTGATTTTTATAAAATTGTTTATATCAATGTATAAAATCATTAACAAGCTGATTTAAAACAGTTTTTATTTTAGATCCAGAGAAGAGATCATAACAAAATAACGCCAAGATCGCGAACCAAATTTACGATCCAATTTACTTTTCCCCCACTTTTATTCACTTTTTATACAGGGGCTGTGGAAAACTTCTTGTTTATGATGATCCTAACAGATCACCTTATATGATCTCTCATCATAGTAGTTGGTAGGTTATATACTCTTAACGTAATTATGATTGACTTTACATTACTTACTCTATAATATCTCGCGCTCGCAATGGCACCTATGCCAGGATCGCGACCTGTATAGGATGTTTTAACTTTAACCGATCGGATGAGATTGTTATGAAAAGAACTTTTCAACCTAGCGTTTTAAAACGCAAACGTGCACACGGCTTCCGTGCTCGCATGGCAACTGTAAATGGCCGTAAAGTATTAGCACGTCGCCGCGCTAAAGGCCGCAAAGTTCTTTCTGCTTAATTTATAAGTGGAAGACTTTAGCTTTGGCAGGGAGTTACGTCTGTTAACTCCCTCGCATTACTCTCGCATATTTAATGAACCCGCTCGGGCTGCAACTCCTTTCTTTACTCTATTAGCTAAACAAAATGACCAAGAAAAACCTCGGTTAGGTCTTACTGTTGCTAAAAAACGACGTAAAAAAGGCATGCCAACGAAACCGTATTAAACGTCTCGCTCGCGAAAGTTTTCGTTTAAGTCAACATAATATGGATAACATCGATATTGTGCTTATGGTAAAAAATGGTATTGATGAGCAGTCTAATGAAGAATTAACCAAGCAACTTACTAAGTTATGGCGAAAAATTAACGAACGCTGTAAACCAGGCGCTCCTAAACCGCCACCTTTTAAGAAACGCCCAAACAAATCAGCTAAATCTAATAAACAAACCTAATTGCAATAGAATTGCAGGGTTAATTAATGTATCTTTAGCTCACCTTTTAATCATGCATTTAAAATATCTAATTGAGTCTTTAAATACATGATATCTATCTCACTAAACTTAAGTTGGGGCATAAACATCATGAGGTTACTTAAACCACTGGTTGCTTTACCGAAGTTTTGTTTAGTGTTATTAATTCGCGGTTATCAAAAGTGGATTAGCCCGCTACTAGGTCCGCATTGTCGTTTTAATCCAAGCTGCTCATATTATGCAATTCAAGCAATTAACTTGCATGGATTTATAAAAGGGAGTTGGTTAGCTTTAAAACGCATATTAAAATGCCATCCTTTACATTCAGGTGGAGACGACCCCGTTCCTGAAAAATTAACCCATATTAACCACCAACACGAGAAATAAGAGCTGTTATGGAATCGCAACGCACGTTTTTATTAATTGGCCTAATGCTAGTGTCGTTTTTATTATTCCAAGAATGGGATAATGATTACAACAAGCCTAAAGTCAATCCAAGTGCCACAACACAAACACTACAAGCAAATTCACCAGAGTCGGATGATTATATTCCTTCATCGTCAGATTCTGAGTTACCTGCTTCAGCAACTTTAACCAAGCGTTCAGTTATTGAAATTACAACAGACGTTTTTAAAGTTAAAATTGACACTAAAGGCGGTGATATTGTTGAAACAGACCTTCTTCAATACGAAGACACCAAAGGTAGCGGCACTCCTTATACGCTTCTTGGTGAACTTATTGAAGGTCATCAATACTTTTCACAAAGTGGCTTAATTGGCTTAAATGGCCCTGACGCATCAGCTAACGGTCGCCCTACTTATAACACCGAACAAAAATCATATACATTAACGGGTGATGAGCTTCGCGTTCCACTTCAGTTTACTGATAGTAATGGTGTTAGTTTTACTAAAACGTATGTATTCAAAAAAGGTCAGTATGACGTAGGCTTAGAATACAAAATTAACAACACTACCAGCGCACCTCTTCAAGTACAGCTATACACGCAAATTAAGCGTACCGTACAAGAAAAAGGTAGTATGGTTGATCAAAACTATTTAGGTGCTGCATACGGTACTGACGAAGAACCATACGAAAAGTATAGTTTTTCAGATATGGCTGATAAAAACCTAAACAAAAACACGCAAGGTGGTTATGTTGCATTTATACAACATTACTTTGTAAGTGCTTGGGTTCCAATGCAGGATCAAACAAATGCAATTTATAGCTTAATTACAAAAAGTAATGCCGCTATTATTGGTGTGAAAGATGAAGCTGTAAATATTCAAGCTGGAAATGAGCAAACACTTACTGCTATTTATTATATGGGCCCGAAAGAGTCTGATATTCTTGAAGCGATTCACCCAGACTTAGACTTAACTGTAGATTACGGTTGGTTATGGTTTATTTCGCAACCTTTATTTGTATTGCTAAAATGGTTACATAGCATTTTAGGTAACTGGGGTGTAGCAATTATTGCCATCACTATTATCGTTAAATCGTTAATGTACCCACTTACTAAAGCGCAATACACGTCAATGGCAAAAATGCGTGCCCTACAGCCTAAAATGGCAGCTCTTAAAGAAAAGTTTGGTGACGACCGTCAAAAGTTCGGCCAAGCTACAATGGAAATGTACAAAAAAGAAAAAGTTAACCCTATGGGTGGCTGTTTCCCTATTTTACTACAAATGCCAATTTTCTTAGCCTTGTTCTACGTATTCTTAGAGTCTACTGAACTTCGCCATGCTGAATTCATTTTTTGGTTAACTGACCTTTCTGCACAAGACCCGTACTACGTATTGCCAATATTATTTGGTGCGAGTATGTTTGTGACGCAAAAGCTACAACCAATGACGGTTACCGATCCAATGCAGCAAAAAATGATGACCTTTATGCCGGTTATCTTCTCTGTATTCTTCTTATGGTTCCCATCTGGTTTAGTTCTTTACTGGTTAGTGTCTAACCTTATTTCTATTGTCCAGATGTTAATCATCTACCGTGGCATGGAAAAGAAAGGAATTAAAGTAAGAGGCTAATTGCCTATACCCAAGCCACATTAAGATGGTTTGGGTATATTACTTATATAAAGGCGACTTCGGTTGCCTTTTTTATTGCCTGTTTTTCACCAGAGTATTCGCGAGTGTTTATTTCATAGGTTACAATACCGCCATAAAGTTACTCATCGTTGGCAAATTAATAGCATGATCAATCAAGATACAATTGCAGCACAAGCAACAGCCCCTGGACGTGGTGGTGTTGGTATTATTCGCGTTTCAGGTAGCCTTGCTAAAAGTGTCGCCGAAAAAGTAGTAGGTAAAATACCTAAAGTTCGCTACGCCGATTACGTGCCATTTAAAAGCCTTGCTGGCGAGCAACTTGATCAAGGTATTGCTATTTACTTCGCAGGACCTAACTCATTTACTGGTGAAGATGTACTTGAATTACAAGGCCACGGAGGTCCTGTAGTACTTGATATGTTACTTAAAGAAATTAGCAAAATAGACGGCGTTCGTTTAGCCAAGCCTGGTGAGTTTTCTGAACGTGCATTTATGAACGACAAGCTTGATTTAACACAAGCAGAAGCCATCGCCGACTTAATTAATGCTACAAGCGAGCAAGCTGCCAAAAGCGCCCTACAGTCTCTCCAAGGTGAATTTTCTAAACACATAGAAACGCTTGTAGAAAAAGTAATTCACCTACGTATGTATGTAGAAGCGGCAATAGATTTTCCTGATGAAGAAATTGATTTTTTATCAGACGGTAAAGTATCAGGCGACTTAGACGCCATTATTACCCAACTTAACACCGTAACCAACCAAGCTAAACAAGGTAGCATCATGCGCGAAGGTATGCGTGTTGTTATTGCTGGTCGCCCAAATGCAGGTAAATCAAGCCTACTAAACGCCCTAGCCGGTCGTGAAGCCGCAATCGTAACAGAAATAGCCGGAACCACTCGCGACGTACTACGAGAGCATATACATATAGATGGTATGCCACTGCATATTATAGATACCGCAGGCCTACGAGAGAGTCCAGACCGCGTAGAACAAATAGGTATTGAACGTGCGTGGGATGAAATAAACCAAGCAGATCGCGTTTTATTTATGCTTGATGGCACTGATACTATAGATACTGACCCGCATAAAATTTGGCCTGAATTTATGGCAAAATTACCCGAAGGTATGGGGGTTACGGTCATCAGAAATAAAGCTGATTTATCGGGTGATATAGTCGGAATGGAGCAAGAGCAACAATACCCGGTCATCAGCTTAAGCGCTAAAAATGCTGATGGTATTGAGCTTGTTCGCGAGCATTTAAAAGCTTGTATAGGCTTTCAAGGCGCAATGGAAGGTGGCTTTATGGCGCGCCGTCGTCATTTGGATGCACTAGAGAGTGCTGCGTATCATCTCGATACAGGTAAAACACAATTAGAAATGCACATTGCTGGTGAAATATTGGCTGAAGAACTACGTTTAACGCAGCAGTATTTGAATGAAATAACCGGTGAATTTACCTCAGATGACTTACTTGGCAAAATATTTAGCTCGTTTTGTATCGGTAAATAAACACCCTATTACAAATATATTTTTATTATAAGAGCACTTAGGTGCTCTTTTTTATGTAAAATATTCACCATAAAATATGTATTTATACCGTCAATCCCAGCCAGTTCTGCCAATAAAATCATACCCAAAGCGATAATTATTACCAGCCAGATCATGTAGATTAGACAGTGGAAAGAGCCTATAAGTAAGGTATTAATAGCGCAAGTAACACCCATTTTAAGGTCAAAACCGATACATATTTCAAACAAAAATACGTTTTAAAATCGTTATCCTCCACATAAAAGATAGTTATAAATAGCTTTTTTATAATTACCTAGCTCATAAAAACTGATGTTATTTGCTCAATTTAAGAGCTAAAACGTGATGATCAATACTCTAAAAAGCCGACTTTATACAACATATGGACAGACGATCACTGTGGCTTTTTAATAAAAATGACTAGAGATTTGAGTACATCTAACTTTTTATCTACTAATCCACCAGCAAAATACATAAAAAAGCAGCTATAAATACGCATTAAATTAAATATGTTGAGATCACTTATCCACAAAACGTAATTTTTAACTCAAATAAATAGTAAATTGAGCTATCTCACAGAGAAAAACCTAATGATCTATTAAAAATTATCTGTTTATAGGCTTATTTTTAATTAATTTCGTTAGATCAGCTCAATTAGATCATTTAATAAAATTATTTTCGATCTAAATTTAAGGTTATCAACAACCTTTATATCCACATTATGATCACCTTGTACTTTTTATACCTGTATTTACAATTAAGTCTTTCCTAAATAGTAGTATCAATAACTTAGCGATTATTAAACAACCTAAAAAGTGAGTTTAAACAGAGCTTCCCCCACTGTTATCAACAACTTTATCAGAAGATTACATTTAAAGATATTTTGTTAATCTTTATAATATCAATAACTTAAGTAGATACTTTCAAATGAGAGTGAAATTAGCGCAAAAATAGTTATACAAAAAAGCACTCTTAACTTTACTGTTACCTACACTCAGTTATCATAGTCAGCAATTAAAACCAATGTGATCACTAATATTCATGAGTTCAGTAAATCTTATTGTTGGCAGCCAAATGGGATCAGCCGAGTATGTTGCAGAGCAACTAAGCGACGCGCTTAATAACCTTGGTATTACTACACAACTACATGATCAACCTGAATTTAGCGATATTGATCAGCAAAATACTATTTGGTTAATTTGCACGTCAACTTATGGCGCAGGTGATTACCCTGAAAACTTTATCAGCTTTGTTGAAGATGTGACTCAAGCTAATGATTTATCAGAATTAAAATACTCAGTAATCGCTTTAGGCGATACCAGTTATGACACTTATAACCTAGCAGGACGTAATATAGATGCCTTATTAACTCAAAAAGGCGCTATAAAAGTAGCAGAACGCTTAGAGCTTAATATTCTCGATGAAGCACTACCAGAAGACACAGCATTAGCATGGTTAGACTCTTGGATAACCAAAACAGGCTTAAAATAAATAGATCAAGTAAAAAGTTATATATAAAGTTACCCCCAATTTACTAATAATTTAATAGATTTTGTGGATAAATATTGAATAAACTGCGTTTTAAAGCATGCTTATCCATGGGATAAGATCCGACTGATGCAGGCCTGTGCATAAAGTGCCTTTTTGATCAGAGCTTATTTGCCTGATGATCCGATCATATTAACATCTTTAGATCTGATCTAATTACATGTTTTTAATGAAGATCTAAACCTTATCAACAGAAAAGCCGCTCAGTAGTAGTAATAGTAATAAAAGATCTCTTTAAAAGATCCTTTATATTATTAGAGATCACATACTTAGATCTTGCTCTTTGTTTAATCATTTATCTTCTGCCAATTTCTAGGTAGAATACGCTCCCCTTTGAAGTTTACTGGTTTGATTTAAGTAGGATCCCATAAATGATTTTTCACGAAAATTTTGACGTTATCGTAGTCGGTGGTGGACATGCTGGCACTGAAGCCGCATTAGCAGCTGCCCGAATGGGAATGAATACCCTGCTACTAACTCACAATATGGATACCCTTGGTCAAATGTCTTGCAACCCAGCAATTGGTGGTATTGGCAAGGGTCATTTGGTAAAAGAAATCGACGCGCTTGGCGGTGCAATGGCACAGGCCATTGATAAAGGCGGGATCCAATTTCGTACGCTAAATTCTTCAAAAGGACCAGCTGTTCGTGCTACTCGAGCACAAGCTGATCGTGCTTTGTACAAAGCCGCTATTCAAACAACATTACAAAACCAAGATAACCTTAAGATATTTCAACAATCATGTGATGATCTTATTGTTGAAAACGATCGTGTTACTGGCGTAGTAACTCAAATGGGTTTACGTTTTAGTGCACCAAGTGTTGTTTTAACCGTGGGTACTTTTTTAGGCGGCTTAATTCATATCGGTTTGGAAAATTACAAAGGCGGTCGTGCAGGCGATCCTCCTTCAATCGCATTAGCTGATCGCTTACGTGAGCATCCATTTAGAGTTGATCGTTTAAAAACAGGTACACCCCCGCGTATTGATGCACGTACTGTTGATTTTACAAAAATGGAAGCACAGCCGGGTGATACACCAACACCTGTATTTTCATTTATGGGTAAACAATCAGATCACCCACAACAAATACCGTGTTACATCACTTACACAAACGAAAAAACACATGATGTTATTCGTAAAAACCTACATCGCTCACCTATGTATTCAGGTGTTATTGAAGGTATTGGTCCACGCTACTGCCCTTCAATTGAAGATAAAATTGTTCGTTTTGCAGATAAAGATAAACATCAAATATTTGTTGAGCCTGAAGGTTTAACATCATACGAATTATATCCAAATGGTATCTCGACTAGTTTACCATTTGATGTACAGCTTGAAATTGTGCAATCGATTACAGGTTTTGAAAATGCACACATTTGTCGACCTGGCTACGCAATTGAATATGATTACTTTGATCCACGCGATTTAAAACAATCTTTAGAAACTAAATTTATTGAAGGTTTATTTTTTGCAGGTCAAATTAACGGTACTACCGGCTATGAAGAAGCTGGGGCACAAGGCTTAATTGCTGGTATGAATGCTGCGTTAAAAGTGCAAGGTAAAGATTCTTGGACACCACGTCGTGATGAAGCTTACGTGGGTGTATTAATCGACGACTTAGCAACATTGGGTACAAAAGAACCGTACCGTATGTTTACCAGCCGTGCTGAATATCGCTTATTACTTCGTGAAGATAATGCAGATATTCGTTTAACTGAAAAAGGCCGTGATCTGGGTTTAGTTAATGATGAACGCTGGCAGGCATTTAACGAAAAAATGGAAGTAATCGAAAAAGAGAAGCAACGCATCAAAGATACGTGGATTCATAAAGATCACGCCGTTGTAGATCAAGTAAATGCATTACTCAAAACACCGCTTACACGTGAAGCAAGTTTAGAAGAATTACTTCGTCGCCCAGAGATTCGTTATAACGATCTTATGGCTATAGATGGATTAGGATCTGAATTTACAAACAAAGCAGCACTTGAACAAGTTGAGATCCATACTAAGTACGCAGGTTACATTGCGCGTCAACAAGATGAGATCAACAAACAGCTTCGTCATGAGCAAACAATTTTACCAAAAGAGTTTGATTATAAAACCGTATCTGGTTTGTCAAATGAGGTAGTTGCCAAGCTTATTGAGTCGCGTCCTGACACTATTGGTCAAGCATCGCGTATTTCTGGTATCACCCCAGCGGCGATTTCGCTATTATTAGTGTATCTGAAGAAGCAAGGCTTATTACGCAAATCAGCGTAAAGGTAAGGGTACATAGTGTTACAGCAACAATTAACTACATTGTTAGCGCAAACTGATATTGCGCTAACAGAAAAACAACAGCAACAGCTAGTTCGTTACGTCGAGTTATTGAATAAGTGGAATAAAGCTTATAACTTAACCTCAGTACGCTTACCTGAAGAAATGATGATTAAGCATATTATGGATAGCTTAGTTGTTGCGCCCCACTTACCCGGTCATCATTATATTGATGTTGGAACGGGTCCAGGCTTACCGGGTATCGTATTAGCAATTGCATTACCTAACACACAATTTGTGTTATTAGATAGCTTAGGTAAGCGTGTACGATTTTTAATGCATGTTAAACATGAGCTTGGTCTTGATAATGTTACCCCTGTACAGTCAAGAGTTGAAGAATATCAACCAAGTGTTAAATTAGATGGCGTACTAAGTCGTGCATTTGCCTCTTTACAAGACATGGTAAAATGGTGTTCACATTTAATTGATGATTCAGGTAAATTTATAGCCCTTAAAGGTGTATTTCCTAGCGAAGAGCTGGAGTCATTGCCTGAAGGTATTAAGTTTGAGAAAAAAATTGCATTAGAAGTACCTAAGTTAGATGCACAACGACATTTAATTATTCTTTCTAAAGACTAGGGATCAGAGACACTGTGGCAAAAGTCATCGCATTAGCAAATCAAAAAGGTGGAGTGGGTAAAACTACAACCGCTGTTAACCTCGCTGCGTCTATGGCTGCAACGAAACGTAAAGTGCTGTTAATTGATCTTGATCCGCAAGGTAATGCAACTATGGGTAGTGGCATAGATAAGTATGGTGATGTGCCAACTATTTATGACTTACTTATTGAAGATAAACCTATAGAAGACGTTATCATCAAAGAAACATCGGGTGAATACCATATGATAGCTGCGAACGGCGACGTTACGGCAGCTGAAGTTAAATTAATGGAATTATTTGCTCGTGAAGTTCGTCTTCGCAATGCACTTGAAAAAATTCAGGATCAGTACGAATTTATTTTTATCGACTGTCCACCGTCTCTAAATATGTTAACCGTCAATGCAATGGCTGCAGCTGATTCTATTTTAGTGCCAATGCAATGTGAGTATTATGCACTTGAAGGGTTAACAGCATTAATGGATACGATTACGCAACTTGCTAGATTAGTTAATCCTAATTTAAAAATTGAAGGCATACTTCGTACTATGTACGACCCGCGTAACCGTTTGGCAAATGATGTATCAGAACAATTAAAACAACATTTTGGCGATAAAGTATACCGTACGGTGATCCCGCGTAATGTTCGTTTAGCTGAAGCACCTAGTTTTGGTACTCCTGCTATGTACTATGACCGGGCATCAAGTGGCGCTAAAGCGTATTTAGCACTCGCTGGTGAAATGTTACGCAGAAAAGAAAAAACAGCGTCCGTTGTCGCCTAACTTTGAGGTAAAAAAATAACATGTCTGCTAAAAAACGAGGTTTAGGCCGAGGACTCGATGCACTTTTAAGTTCGTCAAAGCCTGCACCGAGCGCAAGCAAGGAACAAGACACATCAAACGTGACTGGAGCTGTAAAAAATGCAGCTGGGCCAAATGACAGTGAATTACAAAAACTTCCAATAGAGTTTTTACACTCTGGTAAATACCAACCTCGTAAAGACATGTCTGAAGAGGCGCTAGAAGAGCTTGCTAGTTCTATTCGCTCACAAGGTATTATTCAACCTATTGTTGTGCGCCCTGTTGCACACAATAGTTTTGAAATTATTGCTGGTGAACGTCGTTGGCGTGCTGCCCAAATAGCTAAACTCGATACTGTACCGTGCATTATTAAAGACGTGCCCGATGAAGCTGCGGTTGCTATTGCACTTATTGAAAATATTCAGCGTGAAGATTTAAATGCAATGGAAGAAGCCGTTGCACTTAATCGTTTACTTATAGAATTTGAGTTAACACATCAACAAGTAGCTGATGCGGTGGGTAAATCACGTACGACTGTGACTAATTTACTACGCTTAAATAACTTAAATAGCGATGTAAAAATTCTGTTAGAACATGGTGACATCGAAATGGGGCACGCGCGGTGCCTATTAGCCCTTGAGGGCGAAGCACAATCAGATGCTGCACGTTTAGCTGTAGCTAAAGCACTTACTGTTCGCGAAACAGAGAAGTTAGTGCGCTCAATTTTAGAGCCCGTACCGGTTAAAGAAATAACAGAAAAAGACCCAGATGTTAAACAGTTAGAGCAACAGCTCGCTGAAAACCTAGGTGCTAAAGTAGAGATTAACTACAATAAAAAAGGCAAAGGTAAGCTTGTTATTTCTTATACAAATTTAGACGAACTTGACGGCATTTTAAACCGCATTAACCAAGACAATACCCACCATTAGTTTTCTACATGTCTATTAAGAGACATTTGTAACTATTTAGTGATACAAAACGTCTACTCAAGTTGCAAAACTGGCAGGATTAAGTATAATTTCGCCAGTTTTCACACCCTAACAATTAGAATGCAATAAAGGTTAACTAACTGTGACTAATAAGTTAGCGAGTCCATATAGACTTGCCGTATTAAAGTTAATTTGCCTTCAGGGTGTTGTAGCATTAATTGCTGCTGTAATTATTTTTTTAAGTTTGGGAGTCAATGCGGCACTTTCATCACTTGCTGGCGGTGTTGTAGCAGTACTTCCACATTTTGTATTTGCGCTCTATGCATTCAGATATATGGGAGCTAGTAAAGCAGAGCAAGCGTATGCCTCGTTGAAACGCGGCAACGGATTAAAATTTATGCTAACAATTGTATTGTTTGCGCTGGTACTAAAGCATTTTCCGGTAATATTATTACCTTTTTTTAGTACTTACATACTGGCGCTCTTTACTGGATTGTTCGCACCCGTTTTTTTTAAACATTAACTTTGGGATATAACATGGCAGCAGAAGAAGTGACTCTATCTGGCCATATCCAGCACCATTTGACCAATGCTAAGATGTGCTCGACCGATACCGGTCTCGCCTTCAATAAAGCATGTACGGACAGTGGATTCTGGACATGGCATATAGATACCCTTGCATGGTCTATCGGTTTAGGTCTTATATTTTTATGGATCTTTCGTAGTGCCGCTAAAAAATCAACACTAGGTGTACCTGGAAAATTTCAGTGTTTTATTGAAATAATTGTCGAATTTGTTGGTGACAACGTACGCGATACTTTCCATGGTAAAAGCAAACTTATTGCACCATTAGCCTTAACGATTTTCGTTTGGGTGTTCTTAATGAACTTAATGGATTTAATTCCAGTTGACTTTTTACCAGCATTTGCCGGTTTCGTTGGTGAAACTGCATTTGGTATGGATTCACACGATGTGTACATGAAAATTGTACCAACGACTGATATTAATATGACTTCAGCGCTAGCGCTGGGTGTATTTATACTAATGGTTGGCTTTTCAATCAAAATAAAAGGTATTGTCGGGTTTATTAAAGAGTTAACGCTTCATCCGTTCAGCTCAAATAACATGCTTGTTCAAATTATTTTGATACCATTTAACTTATTACTTGAGCTGATTGCACTCGTTTCTAAACCGTTTTCATTAGCACTGCGTTTGTTTGGTAACTTATATGCTGGTGAGTTGATTTTCATCTTGATCGGCGCTATCGGATTTTTGCAATTACCATTGCATTTTGTTTGGGCTGTATTCCATATTCTAGTTATTACACTGCAAGCATTCTTATTTATGATGCTAACAATTGTATACCTAAGCATGGCAAGTTCAGATAATCACTAATTTTTAGATTTACAATTTTACTTTTACTTTTAACTTTACAATTGAAACTTTGGAGAAATAAATGGAAGCTTTAGAACTTTTAAACGGCTTAAAATACATCGCAGTAGCTTTACTAATCGGTTTTGGTGCAATCGGCACAGCAATCGGCTTTGGTAACATGGGCGGTAAATTCCTTGAAGCATGTGCGCGTCAACCTGAGCTTGCACCTTCGCTACAAGTTAAGATGTTTATTCTTGCTGGTCTAATCGATGCTGTAGCAATGATTGGTGTTGGTATCGCTATGGTATTGTTGTTCGTACTTTAATTTTATTTTTTGAACAGCTTACTATTTAAGGAGGAGCGGTTGTGAATTTAAACGCCACTCTTATCGGTGAATTGATTGCGTTTACGGTGTTCGTATTATTTTGTATGAAATACGTATGGCCACCACTAAACGGTGCAATTGAAGCTCGCCAGAAAAAAATCGAAGATGGTTTAGCTGCCTCTGATAGAGCCGAAAAAGACTTAGAACTTGCGCAAAAGAAAGCTGCTGAACAGCTTAAAGATGCAAAAGCTCAAGCGGCTGATATCATTGATCAAGCTAAAAAACGTGCAGTGCTAATTGTTGACGAAGAAACACTTCGTGGTCAACAAGAGCGTGAAAGTATCATTGCTCAAGGGCACTCTGAAGTTGAGTCTGAACGTAATCGCATAACAGAAGAACTACGTAAGCAAGTAGCAACTCTGGCAGTGATTGGCGCAGAACGTATTTTAGAGCGTGAAATTAATCAAGCCGCACATAGTGACATCGTTGAAAAACTTGTCGCTGAGCTGTAATTAGGAGGGTATGAGCATGTCTAATTTGACTACTATCGCTCGCCCATACGCTAAAGCGGCTTTTGAACTTGCCGTTGAGAAAGGCACTCTAGAAAGCTGGAACGATATGTTGTTCTTTGCAGGCCATGTAGCCAGCAATGAGCAAGCATCGTCTGTTTTAGCGAGTATGCCTACAGCTACTGCACAAGCTGAATTATTTATTCAACTTTGTGCTGAGCAGCTCAACGAACAAGGTCAGAACCTAGTTAAGGTGATGGCTGAAAATGGACGTTTGACAGCTCTACCTGAAGTTGCACAGTTATTTGCTGAATTTAAAGCACAATACGATAAAGAAATCGAAGTAGATGTGATTTCTGCAACTCCTCTTGTTGCTGCGCAACAAGAGTCATTGGTAGCGGCACTTGAAAAACGTTTCGCACGCAAAGTTAAGCTGAATTGTAGTGAAGACGCGTCAGTGGTTGGTGGACTTATTATTAGGTCTGGTGACACTGTAATCGACGGTACTATTCGCGGTAAATTAAACCGCTTAGCTACAACACTACAATCGTAATTGGGAAAAAGAGCATGCAACTTAATTCCACTGAAATTTCAGATCTGATCAAACAACGTATTGAGAAGTTCGAAGTTGTAAGTGAAGCTCGTAACGAAGGTACTATTGTATCTGTTACTGACGGTATCATCCGCATCCACGGTCTTGCTGACTGTATGCAAGGTGAAATGATTGAGCTTCCAGGCAGCCGTTATGCTATCGCACTAAACCTTGAGCGTGACTCAATTGGTGCAGTAGTAATGGGTCCGTACGCTGACCTTACTGAAGGCGTAAAAGTATATACAACTGGTCGTATTTTAGAAGTTCCTGTTGGTCCTGGTCTACTTGGTCGTGTTGTAAACACACTTGGTGCTCCAATCGATGGTAAAGGCGCTCTAGATAATGACGGGTTTGAACCTGTAGAAAAAATTGCACCAGGTGTAATCGAGCGTAAATCTGTAGATGAGCCAGTTCAAACTGGTTATAAATCTATTGATGCGATGATTCCAGTTGGTCGTGGTCAACGTGAACTTATCATTGGTGACCGCCAAACAGGTAAAACTGCACTAGCAATCGATGCAATCATCAATCAAAAAGACACAGGCGTTAAGTGTGTGTACGTTGCGATTGGTCAAAAAGCATCTACTATTGCAAACGTAGTTCGTAAATTAGAAGAGCATGGTGCACTAGCAAATACTATCGTAGTTGTTGCATCTGCTTCTGAATCTGCGGCACTTCAGTACTTAGCACCGTTCGCGGGCTGTACTATGGGTGAATACTTCCGTGACCGTGGTGAAAACGCATTAATCGTATATGATGATTTGTCTAAGCAAGCAGTTGCTTACCGTCAAATTTCATTACTACTTAAGCGTCCACCAGGCCGTGAAGCATACCCAGGTGACGTATTCTACCTTCACTCTCGTCTTTTAGAGCGTGCATCGCGTGTAAACGCAGATTACGTTGAAAAGTTCACTAATGGTGAAGTGAAAGGTAAAACTGGTTCATTGACGGCATTGCCAATCATTGAAACTCAAGGCGGCGACGTTTCTGCGTTCGTACCGACTAACGTTATCTCTATCACCGATGGTCAGATCTTCTTAGAAACTGACTTATTCAACTCAGGTATCCGTCCGGCAGTAAATGCTGGTATTTCGGTATCGCGTGTTGGTGGTGCTGCACAAACTAAAATCGTTAAGAAACTAGGTGGCGGTATTCGTCTAGCCCTAGCTCAGTACCGTGAATTAGCTGCGTTCTCGCAGTTCGCGTCTGACCTTGATGATGCAACTCGTGCTCAACTTGAGCATGGTGAGCGTGTAACAGAGCTAATGAAGCAGAAACAGTACGCGCCAATGTCTGTTGCTGATATGTCTTTGTCGTTATTTGCTGCTGAAAAAGGCTTCCTTCAAGACATCGAAATCGCGAAAATCGGTGACTTTGAAGCAGCTTTACTTTCTTATGCAAATAGCACATACGCAGAGCTTGTGGCTCAAATCAATGAAACTGGTAACTTGAATGCCGAGATCGAAGCGCAACTTAAAGAACTTCTAACGAAGTTCAAGTCTACGCAAACTTGGTAATTTAGTTATTAATGGTGCGCTTTAGGAAACTAAAGCACACCTTGATTCGGAGAGAGAGTCATGGCCAGCGGAAAAGAGATTAAAAGCAAGATCGGGAGTATTAAAAATACTCAAAAGATCACTAGCGCAATGGAAATGGTTGCTGCGTCTAAAATGAAAAGGGCGCAAGAACGCGTTGCTTCAAGCCGTCCATACGCTGACAAATTACGTGAAGTAATTGGTCGTGTTGCTCAAGCAAATCTTGATTTTACTCACCCGTTCTTAAAAGATCGTGAAGTGAAACGAGTTGGTTATATTGTTATCTCTACAGACCGTGGTCTGTGTGGCGGTCTAAACTCAAATGAGTTTAAGAAAGTTGCACTTGATGTTAAAGCGTGGAAAGAAAAAGGTGTTGATGCTGAATTTGCTACTTTAGGTAGTAAAGCAGCTGGCTTCTTTCAACGTTTTGGTGGTCAACTACTCGCTAAAAAAGCGGGCCTAGGAGATAAACCTTCAGTACAAGACGTTATTGGTCCTGTAAAAATAATGCTTGATGCATTTTCTGAAGGCAAAATAGACCGTTTATTCTTGGTATATAACAAATTCGTTAATACCATGAAGCAAGAGCCAATTATAGATCAGTTACTCCCTTTGCCAAAAGCTGAAGAAGAAGTATCTGCTCACACATGGGATTACTTATACGAGCCAAACCCAGAGGCTATTTTAGAGTCTTTGTTAGTACGCTTTATTGAGTCTCAAGCATACCAAGGTGTGGTAGAAAATGCTGCCTCTGAACAGGCTGCTCGTATGGTTGCAATGAAAGCTGCAACTGATAACGCAGGTGACCTTATGGATGAGCTACAGCTTGTTTATAACAAAGCTCGCCAAGCAGCAATCACACAAGAAATTAGTGAGATTTGTTCTGGCTCAGCAGCAGTTTAATGCTTCGGGTAAAGATTAACGAGAGGAATAGACATGAGTTTAGGTAAGGTCGTCCAAATTATCGGCGCCGTTGTGGATATTGAGTTTCCACAAGATAGCGTGCCAGCGGTATACCACGCACTAAGAGTAACAGATGGCGATTTAGCTGGTTTGACTTTAGAAGTTCAACAACAGCTAGGTGGCGGTGTAGTGCGTACTATCGCTATGGGTACTACTGATGGTTTACGTCGTAGTGCTTTAGTTATGAATACAGGTGAATCGATTCAAGTTCCAGTTGGTAAAGCAACACTTGGTCGTATCATGAACGTACTTGGTGAGCCAATCGATGAAGCGGGTCCAATCGGCGAAGAAGACCGTATGTCTATTCACCGTGCAGCACCTTCATACGAAGAGCAATCAAGTTCAGTTGAACTTTTAGAAACTGGTATCAAGGTTATCGACCTTGTATGTCCGTTTGCTAAAGGTGGTAAAGTTGGTTTATTCGGTGGTGCCGGTGTTGGTAAAACTGTAAACATGATGGAACTTATCCGTAACATCGCAATCGAGCACAGTGGCTACTCAGTATTCGCAGGTGTTGGTGAGCGTACACGTGAGGGTAACGATTTCTACCATGAGATGAACGATTCAAACGTACTTGATAAAGTATCGCTTGTATACGGCCAGATGAACGAGCCTCCAGGTAACCGTTTACGCGTAGCGTTAACAGGTCTTACTATGGCCGAAAAGTTCCGTGACGAAGGTCGCGATGTACTTTTCTTCGTAGATAACATCTACCGTTACACTCTTGCTGGTACAGAAGTATCTGCACTACTTGGTCGTATGCCATCAGCGGTAGGTTACCAGCCTACGCTTGCTGAAGAAATGGGTGTGCTTCAAGAGCGTATTGCTTCAACTAAGACGGGTTCAATTACATCAATCCAAGCGGTATACGTACCAGCGGATGATTTAACAGATCCATCTCCAGCAACGACCTTTGCTCACTTAGATGCAACTGTAGTACTTTCACGTGATATCGCATCACTTGGTATTTACCCAGCGGTAGACCCACTTGATTCATCTTCACGTCAACTTGACCCACAAGTAATTGGTCAAGAGCACTACGATACAGCACGTGGCGTTCAAACAGTTCTTCAGCGTTACAAAGAACTTAAAGACATCATTGCAATCCTAGGTATGGACGAGCTTTCTGATGAAGATAAGCAACTTGTATCTCGTGCACGTAAAATCCAACGTTTCCTATCTCAGCCATTTTTCGTGGCAGAGGTGTTTACAGGCGCGTCTGGTAAATACGTATCACTAAAAGATACAATTACTGGCTTTAAAGGCATTTTAAACGGTGAGTTTGATGACCTTCCAGAGCAAGCGTTCTACATGGTTGGCTCTATCGAAGAAGCTCAAGAAAAAGCCAAAGGCATGTAACTAGGAGGGTAGTATGACAGCTATGACTGTACATCTTGACGTAGTAAGCGCTGAGCAGAGTTTGTTCTCTGGTCTTGTTGAATCGATTCAAGTATCTGGTAGTGAAGGCGAGTTGGGTGTAAACCTAGGCCATGCTCCACTACTAACTGCCCTTAAACCTGGTATGGTACGTTTAGTTAAGCAATTTGGTCACGAAGATGTGATATATGTTGCTGGCGGTACATTAGAAGTTCAACCAAATCACATTACGATTCTTGCAGATACTGCGGTTCGTGGTGAAGATTTAGATGAAGATTCTGTACAAAAAGCTAAACGTGAAGCTGAAGAACATATGGCGAATTCGTCAGCTGTTGAGTTTGATTATCAGCAAGCGGCTACGCGACTGGCAGAAGCAGTTGCTCAGTTACGCGTAATTCAGCAATTACGTCACAAGTAAGCCTATCCGGTTTTGAAAAGCCCACTTTATGTGGGCTTTTTTGTGCCTGTTACTTTTGTATTTACACTAAATACCTTAGTCCGATTATTATCTACACTTTTACACTTATATCCTGCCGGAATCCCCGCTACAATAATGCCTTTAAATTAAGTGTGTTTTTCAGTCAAGATTCAGTACTAATAAACTAACCTACTGAGTATTTGCACAAGAAGTGATTTACGTAGTCTTCTGCACAAACATAATACTTATTTAGCTAAAACAACGGAAAAAGGAAATTGTTTTAATGGCTTTAACAACAGTAATTCTTGCTGCGGGTAAAGGTACTCGTATGCGCTCTGCTCTGCCTAAAGTTTTGCACAAAGTTGCAGGTAAACCAATGGTACAGCACGTTATTGATAATGCGATGGCATTAGGCGCAACGACTACAAACCTAGTTTACGGACACGGCGGCGAACTATTACAACAACAACTTGCTGATAACAATGTAAATTGGGTACTTCAAGCAGAACAACTTGGTACTGGCCACGCAGTAGCGCAAGCCAACTCTCATATTAACGATGAAGACACAGTATTGATTTTATACGGTGATGTACCACTAACAAAGCAATCAACACTAGAGCGTTTATTAGCCGCAACACCTAAAAATGGTTTAGCGGTATTAACGGTAAATTTGGTAAACCCAAATGGCTATGGTCGCATGCTTCGTGTCGGTGGTAAGTTAGTTGGTATTGTTGAGCAAAAAGATGCAAGCCCAGAGCAGTTACTTATTAACGAAGTAAATACAGGCATTATGGCTGTTAACGGTAAGCTATTAAAAACATGGTTAGGTAACTTATCTAATAATAATGCACAAGGCGAGTACTACTTAACAGATATCGTTGCAATGGCTCACAGTGAAGGCGTAGAAATCACTTCAGCTCAGCCAGACCATGCAATGGAAGTTGAAGGCGCAAACAACCGCGTACAACTTGCAGGTTTAGAACGCGCTTACCAAGCATGGCAAGCAGAAGAGCTAATGTTAAATGGTGCAACACTTGCTGATCCTGCGCGTATTGATGTGCGTGGAACAGTTACCACCGGTGAAGATGTACTTATTGATATAAACGTTATTTTTGAAGGTAATGTAACGCTTGGTAGCAATGTACATATTGGCCCTAACTGTGTACTTAAAAACTGTACCATAGGCGATAACGTTATTATTAAAGCTAATACGCTGATTGAAGATGCCACGGTTGCAGATAAGTGTACGCTTGGTCCTTATGCTCGCCTTCGCCCAGGCGCTGTAATGGAAGAAGACTCACACATTGGTAACTTTGTTGAGATGAAAAAAACTCGTTTAGGTAAAGGCTCTAAAGCCAACCACTTAAGTTATTTGGGTGACGCCGAAATTGGCGAAAAAGTGAATATTGGCGCTGGCACGATTACCTGCAACTACGATGGTGTTAACAAAGCAAAAACTATTATTGGCGATAATGCCTTTATTGGTTCTAATTCATCACTCGTTGCCCCAGTAAATATAGGTGCAACTGCAACAATTGGTGCAGGCTCTGTGATCACCAGTACCGTTGAAGATGACCAATTAGCAATAGCACGCTCTAAACAGCGTAATTTAACGGGTTGGAAACGCCCAGTTAAAAAATAACAATAGAGGCTACTTAGGTAGCCTTCTTTATTTTAACTGAAGTTTAAATTGCTCTTTATAGCGTCTAGACAAGTTAAGTACTTTACCTGTAGTTAATTTTATTTCACTGTCGCCACTGGGTAGTGGTGTAATAGACTCCACTTTATCGAGTTTTACGCCATGGCTGCGGTGAATTCTACAAAACCCCTGCACTTCAAGTTGTTTACTTAATGCTGTAAGCGTTGCCCTTAACGGATATATACGTGAGCCTATATGTAGGTTTACATAATTACCCGACGATTCAAGCCAATCAACATCCTCTATTTTTATAATGAATTCTTTTCCGAGCTTTTTAACCAATAAGCGATTTATGGTCGATGTTGTTTGCTGCTCACTTTCTTCAATTGAAGAGGCTTCACCTAGTAACTGCTGTACCACATATTGATATACTTTGATAAGTACGATAAAAAACACAAAGCTTATAGCGTCTTTCTGGTATTCATAAATAAGCTCAAACCAGCTAAGCCCAAAGTTGTAAGACCCATCATTCAACAAATATATGAATTTACGAACCCCTACCATAATACCAACGTGTAACACGCTAAATATAATAGAGGCACCAAAGTACATACCTAATGAGGCCGTAATATTTTGCCAATTAAAAGATAAGTGTTTTAAAAACCAAATTAAAATAGGGAATATAAGCAAAGTACTCAAGGCACTTGAATACTCCCAAACAAATGGCTCCCACATTAAAAATGTTAAAGCGCCTTCTCTTTGGGCTTCCATTATTTGAGTTGTAGCGTTTACTGTATTATTAATTAATACGTAAGCACACAGTAATACTGATGCGTAAATGCTTTGAAAACGTTGAAAGTGCTGTAGGTTCATAAATGTATGCTTATTGCTGACGTGGCACGTTTATCCCTGTATACCACCTTTTATCACTATTGCTTGTAATATAAGCACTTATAGATAGTTTTAGCGAGAGCTTTAGGTATGAATAACGCATAACATACATAAAGTAGTAAAAGCATGAGCACTCAAGTACAACAACCTTCATTAGTTAATTCGCGTAAATATTATCTTGATTGGCTTAGGGTAATCGCATTTGCGTCGCTAATTTTTTATCACATTGGCATGTTGTATAGCGAAAACTGGGGATTTCATTTTAAAAGTAATTATACATCACAGTATGTTGAATATTTAATGTTGGCGTTTTCACCTTGGCGCATGTTGCTCATTTGGTTTATATCGGGCGTAGCACTGCGTTTTATGATTGATAAAGTAAGCAGCTTTAAGTCTTGGTTACATTTCACCTTATACCGCTCTATTTTTTTACTATTACCCTTGCTGGTGGGGTTATGGTTAATAGTGCCTTTACAGCTGTTTGCAGAAATGTCACAGCAAGGTGTTATTGATATTAGCTATTGGCAATTTTATTTAGCTTTTATAGAGACGAACAATACGCTTTTTATTAATTATCAGTCTGGAGTGTGGCCGAATGTGGATGTAAATCACTTATGGTATTTGCGCTCGTTGTGGCAATTTATGCTGATCATTATTGTTTTAACTCTTTTTGCACGCTTGCCCTTTATTACGCCTTTAAAAACATTTGTTAAGGGGGGTATGTCATTTGGGGTTTTAATTACCTTGCTCACAATTGCCACACTATTTACAAGCCATTACTTAACTGGCGATTCAATCAGAGAGACTAACGGCTTAATACTGCTACTCGCAGGATACATACTTGCTAAAAACACTTACTTTTGGAACTGCTTAAATAAAAACTTGGTATTACTAGCTTTGAGTTTTGCGGTTTTGTTTGTACTTATAATATTAAGTTATCAGAAGGTGTTTACTCTTCCTCATTTTATTTTAAGCGCTAGCTACAATATTCAACGTGTTATAGGTGTATTTTTTGTACTCGCGTTCGCTCACCGATTTTTAAATTTTAATACTTACTATTTAAAACAGCTCAATGTATGGGTGTTTCCCTTTTATTTATTGCATCAAAGCATTTTGATTATTTTGTGTTTTTTACTACAGCCTTTAAGTTTAGGGCCTGTTGCTGAACCATTCATCATTATTACAGGGACTTGGTCTTTTTGCGGTGTTTTTACATGGGGTATTACACGTATTGATGTACTTAGACCTTTGCTAGGGGTGGCAATTAAACGAGATTATTCCCCTACTGTAAAAATTCTTGGTTATACGGCCGCTTTAATTTTAATAACTCCGCTAGCGTATAAGCTAATTACTTAGGCTAAGGGGCTGTATTAAAACTGCCATAATCTTGTCATGCCTGTGTGTTGATATTAAGCAAATACAATACTAAGGAAAATCACATGTTTAAAAAATCAATTATTGCGCTGTCACTTATATCTGTTCTTACTGGTTGCTCACTTGATGGTGACGATGGTCAAAACGGCTCTCAAGGATTACAGGGAGAACAAGGCACAGGTGGGACTAATGGGTTAAATGGTATAAATGCCAATTCAGCATTAAATATTAACCTTGTGGGAAGAGGTGTATTAAATGCACAAAGCCCAGAAGGTGCAGCTGAAATAGTTGCATATCAAGCATCTAAAAAATGGATTTACGCTATTAACAGTTCAGGAGATGACGCTGTTGTTAATATTTTACCCGCCGACATCTTTGATACTGCCGCACTCCTTAAAGATAACGAAGGAGTTATAAACGGCACAAATTTAACATCCGTTATTACGTTGCCTTTAAACGAGTTTACCCAAGGCGATGCAAACAGCATTGCTATTGATGAAAATAACAATCTACTTGCAGTGGCAATGGCTGCTGAAAGCACGGGTGATACAGGTCAAATTGCTTTTTACGATATAAGCGGCGACTCACCTGTATTTATTAAAAATGTTACAGTCGGATTTTTACCAGACATGGTGACGTTCACCCATGATGGCGCAAAGGCAGTGGTTGCTAACGAAGGTGAGCCAAGTGGCGACTACAGCGTAGATCCTGAAGGTTCTATTAGTATTATCGATATAACAAATAATGTAATAGCCGATACAGCAATAAATATTGATTTTAAAGCCTATAACAACAAACAAACCGAACTAGAAGCGCAAGGGGTAGTTTTTGCAAACCCAAATGGTCGTACTATTAACGGTAATCTAATAAATACCACAGTAGCTATGGATTTAGAGCCCGAGTACGTTAGCATTTCTAAAGATAACAAATATGCTTATGTATCTATTCAAGAAAACAATGCACTTGCAATAGTTAACCTACAAGACAACAATCTTGAGCTAAAGGGCTTAGGCTTTAAAGATTGGTCAAGCTTACAACTTGATGCCTCAGATAAAGACGGCGGCGTGAATTTTAAATCATACCCAGGGCTCTATGGTATGTACCAGCCCGATACTATCTCAAGCTTTAGTTGGAAAGGCGCTAACTTTATAGTTACTGCCAACGAAGGTGACGCAAGAGAATACTTTTTTAATACAACGGATGAAGCAGACTGTATAGCAAAGGGCGGACTTGATTACGATAAAGACGATGGCTGCTTAGCTTATATAGATGAAAGCCGCGTTGAAGATTTAACGCTTGCTGCTAATTTTGATTACTTAAATAACGACGATAACGATATTGGTCGCTTAAAAGTAACAACAATAAAAGGCGATACTAATAACGATGGTCAATACGAATCGCTTTACGGCTATGGCGCACGTTCTTTTACTATTTGGGATAGCAACGGGCTGGTGGTTTTTGATTCAGGTGACGATATAGCACGTATAACAGCATCTGTGCATGGTGAATCATTTAACAACAATGAAGATGAAAACAAAGGTGACTCACGTTCAGATGATAAAGGCGCAGAGCCTGAAGCGCTGACTATTGGTAAAATTGGCGAGCGTACTTTTGCTTTTATTGGATTAGAACGTATGGGCGGTATAATGGCTTACGACATTACTAATCCATACAATGTGCAATTTGAAGACTACTTCTATAATAGAGGCTTAATCAAAGGAGCGAATATTACAGGCGATTTAGCACCTGAAGGAATGGTATTCGTTTCAGCTGAACAAAGTGCAACAGGAAATCCACTCTTAATCGTTGGAAATGAAATATCAGGCTCTATTGCCGTATGGGAAATAGCATCTAAATAAATCTTTAATTTTAAATAAAGCTGTGTGTTGTTTGTTTAACATACAGCTTAGTTTAAACCTTACTAATACATCATCAATTGATACATAAATTATGAGTGTTTTTTAAACTAAAAGTATCCTGCAGCCCTTTATTTGTATAGCTTTCATACTAAATTCATTTAATTGTCAAAAAGCTGAAATAAAACATTGACCCCCGCTCGAATCTCCCTATAATGCGACCCCACTGAGACGGGAAACGCCAACGCATAGCGAGGCACATACTACTCAGAGAGTTAAATAAAACTTGAGTTTTAAATCTTCCAAAAAGAAAGTTTAAAACTAAGTATTGACTCGAAAAATAAAGGGTGTATTATTCGCATCCCTTGAGACGCTAAAGCGACTCAAAACGTTCTTTAACAATATAAAGCAATCATCTGTGTGGGCACTCGTACAGATTGAGTTCTAACAGCCAACCTACTTTGTTCTTTATTGAGCAAGTAGTGAGGCAAAT
>NZ_BADT01000209.1 GCF_000239855.1 Pseudoalteromonas sp. BSi20652
ACATGACTTTAATGGCGACGTGATAGAAAAGGTTGATTTAGGCTATAACAACCACCTTTCTATGCGTAGTTTTAAGGTATCTCCCTTCGGCGATTATATTTATTTTTTATCAGAAGGGCTTGGGGCGGCGCAAAATTACTGGATTAACTTATCGGACCCCAATAAGCGCATTATATCACCAAGAAAAGCAGATACTTACTTTTTCTCAGATAAAAAAATAAAGTGTTAACAAAATCTAAAAGAAAGTCTACTGAGCTTCTTGGGAATGGTTGGGCGTTTAATAATTATTACTTTATTGAGTTAGATTTAGTGACCCGGCAAACAAAAGAGATACCGATTAAAGAAAGTAATATTTGGGGCATGACCGGAATATTTATTTATGGCGTGTTTAATATCAAGGATGAATAATGACAGAGCAATTGAATACAGGGATATGTAGCTTCCCTAAAGCATATTTACTCACGGGTTATGTGAATGAAGGTAAACCAATCAGTAAGCTCACCCCGCTTTTTAACCGTGTGGTGGTGGCTGATAGCGATGGAGCTGCACCAATACTGTTAAGCAGTGATGAAGGCGCGGTGCTAGAGGCTGTTGATGGCAAGTTGCTGACGACACGGACACCGTTTCATGCTCATAAAAACCGACCTATTATTGTGCCGCCGGTTGATGCGATAAGCTTGTTAGCGGTGAGCCAAGGTGATAAGTGGTTTGAGGCCTTCAAAACTGAACTAGGAAGTTATAAGGGCAAGACTAATACCCTTAGCTATCAAAAAATTGCGGTAGAAGATTTACAACGGCCCGACACTAATAATAAAGATACAACCTACAGCGATTGGTATAACGAACACATTATTAAATGCAAGGTTAGCCATATTTATGGTTATGTTATACCCAAAACACGGGCGCTGTTGCTTAGTGTAAATAGCTCTATTCCTTTAGCAGCCGGCGATGGTAATGTTGAAATAATAAAAGGTACTGAAAGGGCCATTGCAGGTTTTTTTGATATAGCAAAAGCCAAGCGAGAAGAAAGTAAAGTTTATAGTGCGGTTATAAATAATAATGATAAAAAGCTGAGTGCAGGCTTATACAAAATACGAATTAAATTGAATGATGACGCTTTAGGTCAACAAGGTCACCGTTGGAGCCATAACGCTCTTAGCTATGATGAACATGGCACTCCTTATTATGAACTCAGCGAAATGTTGCATTTTGACATTCAAAACGAAGCAGGTGAGTTTGATGTAATTAATTGCGACCCGTTTTCAGTTGAAGAGGCAATAATAAAGCAATTCCCTCGCTTTTATAGCCACTTAATAAGCTATGCCAAAGATTTAAAAACCGAGCATGCCACGTATGACCCTAAAAATATTAGTGTTAAAGATGAAAACGGTAAAGAAGTTGGCCGCGCAAAAGTTAGCGATGAACCAATAAAAATAGCCAGCGGCTTTGAGAGCTTTTGCCATGGCTGGGCGGTGGCTAAAGGCCGTGCACAATTAGCTGCAGGGTTAATAAATACCGATATAACCGCTAGCGCCAGTAACGGTAATTTTACCACTAATGGTAAGTTTGTTTTAGGGAGTAAAATTGCTAAAGCAATACACGGACATTTAGAAACATATGAAGACAAGGCAATACAAGCAACGCTAGATGCCGTGTTTGCTATGCAAGATGGGCAGGATGCTTGGAACAAGCTACGTGAAGCTCGCGCAGCCTTTACAACCGATGCTTGGCGGCAAGCACTTGCAGAAAATTTGTGGCGCTTACCAGCTAACACACCAGCAGCAATGGAAAGCTATAATAAAAGTTTAGGTAAAAAGCTTGGCATTCCTAAGGTGGCAATGGATGCAGCAGGTAATGTACTCAATATAGCTGACTTAACCACAAATATTGCAGCGCTTGGGCAAACTACGTTGCAGCAATTTGGTACAAATATCCCTAATTTAGCGCAAGCTAAACAGCACTATAAAACGATTGCTAACGATTATTTTGAGCATTTAAGCGCCAAAGAAATTGTAAAAGATGTCGTAATTGAAGGAACGTTTTCGCTTAACAGCGAGCAAGTAACCGATGATTACCGCAATACTATTTTGCAGCAAAGCGAGGCCGTTATAAAAGCGCTTAAGCAAAATGAGAGCCTTAAAGTAACCGTGGCAGGTCACACCTGCGATATAGGTAATTACGATTATAATATTGCGTTATCTGAGCGACGAGCAGAGGCTGTTAAGGACATTTTAGTGACCCAAGCAGGCATTGATGAAGCGCGTATTGAGGTGCTAGGGCTGGGTTATGCTCAACCACTTATAAATAATAAAGATGAGGCAAGCCGAGCACAAAACCGCCGTGTACATATTGCCGCATATGCTATTAGCCAAATAAATGTTTGCCCGTCTCGTGAAGGTATGGATAGCCTAGAGCGCTTTCGTAATTTAACCGTAGCCAATGATATAAAAGTAGATGAAGCCAGCGACGATATGGCGTGGCAAATGATTAACATTGCTCTGGGTGTTATGGCATTTATCCCAATAACAGCTCCCATTGCCGCGGCAGTAGCGGTAATAAAAGCGGGTGGTGCTATTGCTACGTCGGCTGCGAATTTAATGGATGAAGCACTCCTCGATAACGCCTGTAAACATTATTATGCAGAAATTCAGCGAGATAAACGCTTAGGCCAAGAGTGTGCAGCTAACCAAGGTATGATGCATGAGCTATTAAGTGAATATAATAAAGACGGAAAAACGCAACAAAGTACACAATGGGCAGCTCAATTTAGGTTGCGCTCAGAGGCCATATCGGGCCTTATGGGGTTACTACTTAGGGCTCAGCGTGAAGGTGATAAAAGCCAGTATTATTCAAACTTAGAGCGCTATAAAGTAAAACAATACATAGAAAACTTTTTATTAGGTGATAGCTGGGCACTGCCTAATTTACCTGGTGCATCAATTAGGATGGATACATTTTGGGTGTTTTTAATTGATAGCATTACCAGTCAAAAGCAAAGTAAAAATGGTGATAAAAAAGCACTTTACGGCTTTAGTGACAACTACAGCTTGCTAGATAAAGCGGCACGTAAAGCCACAGTTACAGATCCTGAAAACACGCTTTATTTGCAATCGCAATCTAACCCGTATGGTTTTTATATGATGACGGTGCCGACAGTAGCGCGTGAGCATAATTATATTACGGCTGAATTTCAAAATTACTTCCCCATTCACACATTTGCCACGCAAGAAAAAGAAGGCAGTAAATACCTCGAAAGCTTTGCAAACACATTTGAACCGGTATTTTCTAACTATGGTGAGGCGAGCTATCATCACAGCGCTATATATTATCAAGACCAGACTTCAAAAAAATGGTTGCCAATTATTGCCAATAAACTAAAGCGGCTAACGCCATTCACCCCGATTCGTGTTCTCGTTGTGTTTAACGATACGATGACCGGTATTGCCCCTATTACCTTGAAAGTAACGCGCTGTGATGGGAAAAATAACGAGCTTGCTTATAAAGAGCTGGTAAGGCCGCTTGTAGAGTCTGAGCTATTAGAGAATGAAAAGCACTTTGCAGGAAAATTTGGTTGTGTATTTACACCATTTTTTCAGTTGGGGCCAAAAACGTATTTAGGTACCAAGCCTATGGTGCACGAAGAAGCTTTTTACTCGATTATAAACGACTCTGCAGTTGAATATTATCAAGATGACAATTTCTCTGATATGCGTTATTTCATTGGTGCGCAAGTTGGCAGTAGCCGTGAAGTTGTATTGCCACTAATGGGGGAGCGCAAAGATAATAGTGATGAGATGATTTTTGAGTCTGACACTGCGGAGGTCCTCTATGCCTTAGGCATAAAAAATAAGTTTGTGGCGAATGAGTTTTATGTTGATTTAAATACAAAGCGTAACGGTGGTAATGAAGAGTCACTATTAATAAAAGATTTTTTAACGAGTAGTAGCTCAAGCTTTGTATATCCAGAGCTTTTTGCTGGGGAAAAAAGCATTAGAATTTTGGTGCGCTTTGGTGGTGAGGGTAAACCTTATTTAATAACCAGTAAAATACAAAGGCAAGGGCAATTTATTCGTTTATTTGAGAGTGAATTTGCTGCCGCACAAAGTTTAGGGTTTAAAGTACGCCAGTTTGGCGATGACATAATATTTGATGACTTTGATTGGAATACCCAAGTCGATATTATGGTTGTAGCCACCTGTACAGAGCTAGAGTCTGATAATTATACAAAAAAACTCATTGGTTTAGATTGGCGTAGTGTGCCATGTGATTTAATACTGCAGCAAACTATTGGTATTAATGATCAAGGCCCGAAGTATAAGTCAAAACTTTGCTATTTAGGCAAAGCTACACGTAATGCAAATAAAGGTTATAAAACAGAACGTATTTTAAATAAAATGGTGGATACGTGGCATGACGATGACTATCAATTTGAGGATAAGTGGTATGACAATCAGTGCCAAATTGATGAGCAGGTAGGCCCAGAGTATGAAGAGTTAATTGAATTATTGAATAACGCAGGCTCTGATAACGAAAAAGGTAAACAGGGTCGAGCGCTGCTTAATTGGCATAATAAAGACGCTGAAGCATTTGCCGGTGAAGAGCAGGTTTTTGTTTTTGCTGCAAATTTTAGTTTGAAATATGACTCACCGAAGCGTGTTGAAGTAAACGGCTTAAGGCCTTTTGGAGACATATTTACAAGCCAATTTAGTGATATATTTACTGACAAAGAAGACCGGCAATATACTATGGAGCTAGGTATAGCTAGCTTTAACTCAGCGGGAAATTCGGGCTTTAATTTTAATGATATCGGTTCGATGACCGATAAAATTAGCAACCATGGCTTGCAGTTAAAGTTACCACTACCGAACCCTACAAATAGCAATTTGCCTTGGGGTAAAACACTACCAGAGGCTGATTTAAAAGAATTAGCCGCTGAGCTAAATAGCGATCATTCAACCCCATCACAAAAAGACCTATATAAGCGCTTGTCAGAGGAAGGGTTGACTGAAGATGAAGTGAAACAGTGGTTTGTTGAAGATGCTACAAAGAGGAAAGTAAGGCCGCTAGGAGCTTTTAAAAGCGAATAAATTTATTGGTAATTCAAGTAGTTACTACCAACATAACTGAGCGCAACAGCGCAATTATAGTAAGAATAAAAAGCTCATGAATATGAGCTTTTTATTTATTAGGGTATGGGCATAGTGTGCAGATTGGCTCAGTACTTTAACTGCTTAAAAGGACTTTAATAATGACGTTTTTAAAAAATCACAGCATGCTTTGCGCCCTCAGCGTTTGTTGTAGCTTATTGCTAAGCGGTTGCTCAGAGCCATCATCGCAAAGTACAAAAAACACAACAGCCGTTGACGTTTCTAAATACCCATGGGCTAAAGAGCACAAAAACCATCCAGAGTGGCCACTAGAAATACGCGAAGAGGTGTATGGCGATGCAGATACATTTTCAACCCCGCGGTTAATGTTCTGGAATAAGTATAAATACAGCGAGGTTTATACGCTGTGGTCATCAAAACTTGATGGCTCAGACAGACGCCGTATCATTCCAGAAGAGGTATTTCAAAAGCTTGAATCTATTAGTATACATTCACCAGCCCGCTCACCAGATAACCGTTATATAGCTATTTCGGGCTATATAAATGATCGAGCGACTCGCCAGTTATACGATACTAAAGAGAAAAAGCTGATCACCATGTCAGGCGGGGGCGGCTACCCTTGGTTTAACTGGACCTCAGACAGTGAAAACGTCATTTTTTACTCAGATGGTAAAAACTTTAATTACCATGTACCAACAGGGGAACTAACCTCTCGGCCGCAAATCCACCACAGTGGCGCTGCTTTTTTACTCCCAGGTGATAAAGAGTTTTTAGCTGTAAAGCACGATGGCTTTTGGATACATAAGTTTAATGGTGAAGTAGTGCGTAAAGTGAACTTTGGTTTTCCGAGGAAATGGGAGATGCTGGACCACCGTATCTCACCGGATGGAAAATACTTAGCGTTTATGACTCATATTAGACCAAAAGCGCATTTTCATTGGGTGAATATTGCCAATCCGGAAATAGAGCACTCAGAAATAGGGGAAGGTAATAGCGTGATTTTTTCTTTGGATGAAAATGTCACTCTTAAATTTGGTTATAACGATTTTAAAGAGCCAACTAGTCGAGATGAAATACCTGACATATACAGCATTATTACTAAAACGAATATTTTAACAGGCGAACAAAAAATCACACGAGTAAAGGAAATGGGTATTTGGGGTTTGGACAGATTATCACCAGTAGCGATTACAAACCAAAAAGCACAGGGTAACTGATTATGCATGAAATGAGCAAAGGATCTGCAAGCCCGTTGGTGTATCTATTAACAGGTTATGTTGAAAGTAATAAATCGATTCTATCGATATGCAAGTAGGCTCAATATAGCTCAAATCACTTTGACTATTTTGTCGATAAAGTGAGTAATGGCACTTTTTAATTATTAAACATGGGATTACTTTATAAGCCCAGATAAAAATAATAAAACTTATCTAATCGAGGATCACTTTAAAGCCGATTTGATTATGGTGACAAGAAGCGTGTTTGGTATTTTTAATCTTGTTATTTAAGGTTTATTGGTTTTTATTTTCTTTATGGTTGTGTTTTAAAGGTGTTTTGTGGAATTTTTATGCTTGCTTCCGTCGCTTTGTAATGTTAAAAATAGGCTTCACTGAACACACACACAAGAAAACAAGATGCATATTATTCGTTTAATTACACTAAAACTTAACCTCTTACTGCTATGGCAAGTAAGCGGGGATTAGTGTGTTTGCATCGAGTTGAACACTAAAAACCCCGCAATTGCGGGGTTTTTTTATCTCGCGGCTGGGATTAATTGAAATTTGGGTAACATAGGAATGAGGGGCAGTTATGCAAGAGCAAGATAAAGTATGGATTTTTGATACCACCTTACGTGATGGCGAACAGGCACTTAAAGCAAGCCTTACTGAAGATGATAAAATTCAATTAGCACATACAATTAGCCGCTTGAATGTGGATGTGATGGAAGTGGGTTTTCCGGTTTCGAGCCCTGCTGATTTTCGCTCGGTGCAACGTATTGCAACCGAAGTAAAAGGCCCGATTATTTGTGGTTTGGCACGCTCTGTTGCTAAAGACATTGAAGCCTGTGGCGAAGCACTTCGCACAGCACAACAAAGCCGTATTCATACTTTTATTGCTACAAGCCCTTTGCACCTTGAACATAAATTACGTATGAGCCTAGACGATGCAACGGCAATGGCTGTTAAATCAATTAAATTGGCACGTAACTATACTGATGATGTTGAGTTTTCGTGTGAAGATGCTGGTCGTACGCCGCATTGGGATTTATGTAAAATTGTTGAGCAGGCAATTAATGCCGGAGCTTCAACTATTAACTTGCCAGATACCGTTGGTTTTGTAACGCCAGACGAATACGCCGCGATGATCCGCCATTTAATGAATAACGTGCCAAATATTGATAAAGCGCGTTTAAGTGTGCATTGCCACAACGATTTAGGTTTAGCCGTAGCAAACTCAGTGGCTGCAGTGCAAGCGGGTGCACGCCAAATTGAGTGTACTATCAATGGCATTGGTGAGCGTGCTGGTAACTGCTCACTTGAAGAAGTGGCGATGATCATGAAAATGCGCCACGACCACTTAAAAGTATACACAGATATTAAAAGTGAAGAAATTTATCGCGCCTCTCGTCAAGTGGCTAAAATTTGTAATATGCCAGTACAACCAAATAAAGCGATTGTTGGCGAAAACGCCTTTGCGCATAGTTCTGGCATTCACCAAGACGGTGTATTAAAAGCGCAAAATACTTATGAGATTATGTCGCCAGAAAGCGTTGGTGTGCCAAGTAACCAATTAAATATGACTTCGCGTTCGGGTCGTCATGTTATTGAGCACCGTTTAGAAGAGTTAGGCTATCAAAAATCTGATTACGATATGGATGGCTTATATAAAAGCTTTATCGAATTGGCTGACCAAAAAGGCACCGTATACGATTACGACCTTGAGGCGATGATTTACTTTAATCAAATTAACGATAAAGACGAAAAATACCAATTAGAATTTGTTAACTCAGCTTCTAACTCACAATCGGTAGCAAGCTCTACCATTGGAATGCGAATTGATGGCGAAGCTAAACAAGAAGCCGCGACAGGTAATGGTCCAGTAGAAGCCTCGTTTGCAGCTATTGAGCGCTTAACCGGTATGAGCGTTGAAATGATTGAATATAACTTAGAAGCGACAGGCCAAGGTGCAAGCTCATTAGGCCAAGTAAATATTATAGCTAAATACGATGGCCGACCTTACCACGGTGCGGGCATTGCAGCGGATGTGGTTGAAGCGTCGGTACGCGCCATGATCCGTGTTTATAACTTAATTTATCGTGCACAAAAAGTGTCTGATTTAAAACAACAAAGGAAAGCAGGATGAGTAAAACAAACTACAGCGTTGCCGTATTAGCAGGCGACGGTATTGGCCCAGAAGTGATGGCAGCAGCAGAGCAAGTACTTGATGCTGTAAGCAATAAGTTTGGTTTTACCCTAAACCGTGAGCATTATGCAATTGGCGGCGCAGCCATTGACGAATTTGGTAAAGCATTACCAGAGAGTACACTTGCTGCGTGTGAAAACGCTGACGCTATTTTATTTGGTTCGGTAGGCGGTCCTAAATGGGAAAACTTACCACCAAACGAGCAGCCTGAGCGTGCATCGCTTTTACCGCTTCGTAAGCACTTTGGTTTGTTTTGTAACCTGCGCCCTGCACAGTTATTACCTGCATTAAGTGCAGCGTCACCACTTCGCGCTGATATTAGCGAAAAAGGGTTTGATATTTTATGTGTGCGCGAGCTAACCGGCGGCATTTATTTTGGCGAAAAAGGCCGTAGCGGCGAAGGCGCTGAAGAAGCTGCTTTTGATACGCAAACATACTCACGAAAAGAAATCGAACGTATTGCACGCTTTGCTTTTGAAGCTGCAAAATTACGTAGTAACCATGTTACCTCTGTTGATAAAGCAAACGTACTTGCATCAAGCGTATTATGGCGCGAAGTAGTCACCGAAGTAAGCAAAGACTACCCAGAAGTCAGCCTAGATTACATTTACGTAGATAACGCCGCTATGCAGTTAGTTAAGCAGCCTAGCCAATTTGATGTATTGCTTTGCGATAACTTATTTGGCGATATTTTGTCAGATGAGTGCGCCATGATCACAGGCTCAATGGGCTTACTACCATCGGCAAGTTTGAATCAATCGGGGTTTGGATTGTATGAGCCAGCAGGCGGTTCAGCACCAGATATTGCAGGTAAAGGCGTTGCAAACCCAATAGCACAAATTTTAAGTGCCGCATTAATGCTACGTTACTCGCTAGGGCAAGACGAAGCTGCTCGCACAATTGAAAAAGCAGTAGCAGAAGCCGTAGAAGCAGGCGTCGGCACACCAGATATATATCCAAATGCAGGTTACAGCACAAGCGATGTGGCAGCAGCCATCGTTTCACGCATTTAATAACATATTAAAGTTGCAGCACCGTTATGCTGCAACTCAAACAGATTAGGGAATTAGCAAGTGGCCCAAACGTTATACGACAAAATTTGGCAATCACATACCGTTGCCAGCATAAACGAGCAAACCGACTTACTTTATATTGACCGCCATTTAGTGCATGAAGTTACTTCTCCGCAGGCCTTTGCAGGTCTACGTGAAAAAAACCGTACTGTACGTTGCCCAGAAAAAACCTTTGCAACGATGGATCATAACGTATCGACTAAAAGCCGATCACTTGATGCCGCAAGCGAAGTATCTAAAAATCAATTAATGGCGCTTGATAAAAACTGTAAAGAGTTTGGTATTGTGCTTTACGATTTAAACTCAATTAATCAAGGTATTGTGCACGTAATGGGCCCAGAGCAAGGGATTACTTTGCCTGGCACAACCATTGTATGTGGCGATAGCCATACCTCTACGCATGGTGCGTTTGGCGCATTAGCGCATGGTATTGGTACCTCTGAAGTTGAGCACGTATTAGCAACGCAAACGCTACAGCAAAAAAAGGCGAAATCGTTAAAAATTCAAATTAACGGTGTATTGCGTCCAACGGTTACGGCTAAAGATTTAATTATGGCGGTAATTGGCAAGTTAGGTACCGCTGGTGGCACAGGTTATGTAGCAGAGTTTTGTGGTGAAGGCATTGAAGCGCTTTCAATGGAAGCCCGTATGACGCTATGTAATATGAGCATAGAAATGGGTGCAAAAGCGGGTTTAATTGCATCTGACCAAATTACTTATGATTACTTAAAAGGTCGTCCGTTTGCACCAAAAGGCGCAGATTTTGATGCAGCCGTTGAATATTGGGAAACATTAAAAACGGATGAAGGCGCACACTTTGATTTAGTTGTTGAGCTAAATGCCGACGACATTCAGCCGCAAATTACCTGGGGCACAAGCCCAGAGCAAGTAATTGGTGTTGATGAGTGCATACCCGATCCAGACCAAGAACCAGATTTAATTAAAGCCGATGCTATTCGCAGCGCGCTTAAGTACATGGATTTAAAAGCGGGTGATAAATTATCAAGCGCGAAAGTAGACACGGTATTTATTGGCTCATGTACAAATAGCCGCATTGAAGATTTACGCGCAGCTGCAAAAATTGTTGAAGGCAAACATGTGGTAGCCGGCATTGAAGCGTTAATTGTACCGGGCTCTGGCTTAGTTAAAAAACAAGCCGAAGACGAAGGCTTAGCTGATATTTTTAAAGCCGCTGGCTTTGAATGGCGCGAACCGGGTTGTTCTATGTGTTTAGCGATGAACGATGACCGCCTAGGAGCAGGCAAGCGTTGTGCATCTACTTCTAACCGTAACTTTGAGGGCCGCCAAGGTCGTGGCGGGCGTACCCATTTAGTTAGTCCTGCAATGGCGGCAGCCGCTGCAATACATGGTCACTTTGTTGATATTAGAGGAGAAGCCTAATGAGCGTATTTTTTAGTGGCTTAATGGCCCCACTTGATAAAAACAATGTAGATACTGACCAAATTATTCCTAAGCAGTTTTTAACATCAACTAGCCGCGAAGGTTTTGATGCGGCCTTGTTTTATGATTGGCGCTACCTAGATAACGACGAGCCAAACCCTGACTTTATTTTAAATCGCCCATGCTACCAAGGCGCGCAAATATTATTAACGCGCGACAACTTTGGTTGTGGCTCATCTCGCGAGCACGCGCCATGGGCGCTTAAGCAATATGGTTTTGAAGTAATTTTAGCGGAAAGCTTTGCAGATATTTTCTTTAATAACTGTGGTAACAACCAAATGTTAGCCATAGCGTTACCTGCCGATACGCTTGAGCAATTGTTTGTACTTAGCGAGCAGCACGACGATATTAACATTGAGATCGACCTTGAAAATCAAACACTAACAAGCAGTAAGTTTGCACCAATTAGTTTTGATATTAGTAAAGAGGTAAAAGAACGTTTGTTAAGTGGTTTAGACTTTATTGGTGTAACCGAAACGCTAAACCCACAAATTGATGCGTTTGAAAAACAACTAGCAGCTGAGCGTTCTTGGCAGTAATTACTTAACCGCGTGTATTAAAAATCACGTATTGAAAAGCACGGCAATTGCCGTGCTTTTTTGTGGGTAAATATTAGATGTGGTAGCTAAGGCTTAATGCCTAAAGTCAGCCATTAACGCCGGTATACCAGGTAACATGCCTACAATTGCCATTACAGTGGTAAGTAACACAAACATAATAAGTGGAATCACCCAGCGGCTCATTTTAGTTAACTCAGCACTGCGCTCTTTACAGCCAATAAGCCCTAAGTTATCAAGTAACATAGTAAGCGACCAACCAAAAGCCGGATTAACTAAGGTTGAGGCAAATACCACAATAGCGGCTGATTGCGTTGTTTTGCCTTCGCGCGTCATTTCCATACCCGCCTCAAGTAGCGGAATAAACACTCCTACAATAAGCGCAACACAAAGCACAGGTTGCCAAATGGCTAAATCCATTGGGTAACCCCATAAACCCGCAATAATACAAAATAAGGCTGTTAAAATGGCGCCCGCCGGAATAGGGCGCTTAGCAATAGCGGCAGGGACAATGTAGGTTCCCCACGATGAGGTAAAGTTAGCACCACCGGCAAGTGAGCCAAATGTTTGTCTAACAGATGCGCTTAGCATGGTGTCGTCGATATTCATTTGTACTTTTTCAGTGCGTTGCGGATAGCTTATTTTTTGAAATACTTGATGGCCTAAAAAATCAGGAGACCACATAGCAACGGCGAGCACTGCAAATGGGAGTACAACAACAAAGCTTTCAAGCGTTGGTAAACCTAGCATCCAACCCGTGTTTTCGCCCCACCAGTAAGCTGGGTTCATATTTGGTAAACCCGGTGCAGTATGAAACTCAAACGGTGCACCTAAAGCAAAGGCAACTACACCACCAATAAGGCAGCTAAGCGGCACAGCTAACCAACGCTTTTTAAAGTGCTCTAACAGTGCATACAATAAAATGGTGGCTAAAATAACAATAAACGCAATGTGTGCCATATCAATAGCTTCAGCCCAAGCAAACAGCTTTTTAACTTGCGAAATAGTACCAATAAAGCCTAAATAAATAAGTAGCCCGCCACATACACCTTTACTGGTTAGGCGCGCGAGCATACTTCCTCCCTTGGTTATGGCTAAAATAAAGCCAAAGGCACCAATGAGCAAGCCAAACGCCATAGGGTGCCCGCCAGCGGCAACCACAATAGGAATAAGTGGAATAAGTGGGCCGTGAGTACCCGCTAGGTTAGCCGTGGGTAAAATAAAGCCTGAAAACAAAATAATAAAAATAGAAACAATGAGTAATTCATAGCGTACATTTTCTAAAACAAATGCATCGCTTAAACCAAGAGGTGCTGCAAATGTTGCCGCAATAGCCCCCACCATAACGACTTTACCAATAGTGCCCGCCATGGCTGGAATGGTGTCTTCAAATTCAAAGCGGTAGTCTCTAAATGGTAAATTAGGACGCCAGCGTTTAGGCTGCATAATTTGTAGCTCGTGCTCTAGATACTCGTCGCGAGTATTAAACTCTGTACTGGGTTTATGCTTATTTTGATAGCTGTTTGCATCGTCATGTAATGCATTTTTGTGATCTGACTCATTACCCTTTGGGGTTGCTGACATAGTTCCTCCTGTTACTCGTTGCTTATTTTTCAAAACGCCCTAAAGCAAATGAATAACAAGTAGGGTAAATCAGCTTAGGGGGTGAGATGTATTGGCAAAAGGTCGTGTATGGTTGTTTTTAATACAATATGTCACTTAGGGCTTATTAAGGTAAGATCTATTTAATAAGGTAGGCTTAATAAGTTATTTGGATTCAATGCTCTGAGTATTTTTTAAATACTGATCTTATGCGCACCATGTAAAAAATATTGTTATTCTTTAGCTTTAGCTGGCTTTTAAAGTGTTTTACTAATAATAAAAACATTTTAAAAGTCGTTTATCGCAGTTATTTCCCATAGCTAATTTAAGCCGCTATGGTATTGAAAAATTATTATAATGGTGACTTATGAAATTATTAACGGCAGCAACTCTAATACTTGCCTCATCAACAGCCTTTGCACGCCCAGCACCTTTAGTATCTATACCAACGCATGATGCATTTTTTAATAGTATTGCCGCGCATTGTGGTAAAGCGTTTGAGGGTAAAGTAAGTGTAGATAATGCAAAAGGGCCAAGCTCATTTGACAATAATAAACTGGTTATGCATGTTCGTAAATGTAGCAATAGCGAGCTACAAGTACCGTTTCATGTAGGGGATGATGCATCGCGTACATGGATCATAACTAAAACGGGCAGTGGTTTGAGTTTAAAGCACGATCATCGTCATGAAGATGGTAACGACGATGCTTCAACCATGTACGGCGGTCACACACTTGATGCGGGTTTTGCTCAAATGCAGTCGTTTCCTGCAGATCAATATTCAAAAGAGTTATTTGTTAAGCAAGGTATTGCGCAATCGGCAGGTAATACATGGCAAATGTATATTTACCCTGAGGTATTTACTTACCGTTTAATTCGGCAAGGGCGCGAATTTAAAGTGGATTTTGATTTGACCAAACCTATTACGCCACCCGCTGCACCATGGGGATACGAAGAGTAAACTTATTGTTCGGGCTCTTCGCATTGCAATAAAACCGTTAAATCTGGTTGATAGGCGCGTGGTTTAGTAGGAAAACGTTCGAACTCCTGCACGCCTTCAAGTACTTTAAGCATAAAAGTCTGTCCTCGACACAAACGATCTGCATGGCGTAATAAAAATACACTTTGATTAGCGAAGTGTTTGTAATCATCTGATTGGATTTTTATTTTATAGTTGTCTTCGCCAATTTTTGTTTGGTAGTAATGCACTTTGTTGTCAAAGTCGTAGAGCTTTTCTGTTTCGGCTTTTTCAGCAAGTGCCGTATTTGCGCTCGAAAGGGCAACCAGCGTAGCGCCTATTGCTAAGCGTGGTATGTTTAATCCTTTCATAAAATGACTCCTTTAATTTACGAACTTTATACCCATTAATAGTTGATATAAATTCAATTTCTTTACGTATTAGTCTAACACCCAAAAAGGGAAAGTGTGATGTTCAAACAAATAAAACAACTTTTTGCAGTATTCGATGAGCAGCAACCAAGAATGCAAGAGCACGATTTAAAAACTGCAGTTGCTGCATTATTAATAGAAGTAATGCGTGCTGATGATAAACTTGACCATAATGAAGCAAAAACTCTGACTTTAACCTTAAAAAAATACTTTAATTTAACAGATTCTGAAGTTGAAGAACTCACAACTAATGCAGCAAGCAGCTTAGATGGCGCAATTGATTATTTTCAGTTTTCAAAACAAATTAACGAACATTGTAGCGCGGCGCAGCGTATTGAAATTATAGAGCTATTATGGCGTTTAGCGTATGCCGATGGTGAAATAGACCCGCAAGAAGATTATGTTATACGCAAAGTAGCTGGACTTTTATATGTAACGCATACAGATTTTATCGCCGCAAAAATAGCGGCGACAGAGTAATTATTTATTCGCGTAAGCGTACACGTTATTTTAACTTACTTGCAACGCTTACTAGCTGATGAGCAAGCGCTGATACTCGCTCTGCGGTAACTGGATCGTTAATTTTCCCACTTTCATCAAGCAATGTATGTACAGTTGGTATAGCTAGTTGATCGGCAAGTACTAATGACCCAACGCCACTTAGTATATCGCGTACATGATTTAAACCTCGTAACCCGCCAAGCCCACCTGGGGATGCAGCATACAACGCCACCACTTTATTACGAAAAGCAGGGACAGCGCCTTGCTCTGTACGTGACGCCCAATCAATAGCATTTTTTAGTGCAGCGGTAATTGAGCCGTTATACTCTGGGCTTGCCAGCAAAATACCGTCGGCTGCACGTAGCTTGTCTTTTAAAAGTTTTACGTCGCTTGGTGTACCTTGTTCTTCTATGTCTTCATTAAATAATGGGATATTTAATTCGTTTAGTTTGAGCACTTCTACTTTAGCACCAGTTTGTAGCGCAAACTGTGCAGCTTCATTAATGATTTTTTGATTAAAGCTTTCTTTGCGTAAGCTGCCTGCAAGAGCAATTATTTTTGGTGCCGTCATGTTTGTTCCTTTTGATATTTTAAGTACACATCTAATGTAGCAAAATTTCACTTGTAGAAAACCTCAATAAACGCAACACTTATGTGCGTATATGCACATAAGTAAAAGGCAAGTAGCATGGCAATTAAATTCGAAGATTGGCAAGACGTTAAAGTCGCATTTGAAGTTGCACGTTTAGGCACGCTAACAGCGGCAGCGGAGGAGCTTAATGTACACCACAGCACTGTGCTCAGACGAATTAACAGCCTTGAAAAAAACTTAAATACACGCCTTTTTCATCGCCATGCTCGTGGTTATAAAGTCACTGAAATTGGCACTAAGCTATTTGCAACGGCGCAAACGATTCATAGCTCGTTGGAGCAATTGCATAATGATATAGCGGCCGCCGATAGTACGCTTAGAGGCAGTTTGTTGTTAACTACGGTCAGTGGTTTTATGGATATGCTTGGTGATGTATGTGAGCAATTTCAGGCACTGCATCCGCAGGTACAGCTTGAGGTTATTTTAGAACAAAAAAGATTAAGGCTCGATCATGGTCAAGCACATATTGCGGTGCGTGCAGGCCCAAGACCTGATGAAAGTGATTATATTGCCCAGCACTTGGCGCAGCTTTCGTCGGGTTTGTATGCTAGCAAGCGTTACATTAATAAGTACGGTATGCCCAAATTATTAAGTGATTTACAGCAGCATAATTTTGTATCTGGCGTGGCGGGTTTTAATGCCCGTGTACCTTATTTTGCATGGGTTGATGAGCATATTCCTGCATCACAAATAAAACTGCGAGTGTCTGAAACTGCAGAAGCGACTCGCGCAATAATTAAAGGTTTAGGTATTGGCGGGTTGCAGCATGATGTAGCAGCGCAATACGCAGGTTTAGTACCTATATTACACAGTGAATTGAGCTGGCCTACTGATGTATGGTTAGTGACCCATCATTTAGTGCATCGCACTGCTAAAGTACAAGCGTTTGCAGAATTATTAAAAGCGCACTTTAATAAACTTGCTAAATAAAAAGCAGAGGGATTCCGAGTTGGTAATTTTGCGGCTATCAGCTTTTTAAATTCGTTTTTACAATAAAAAAAGCGCACAACAAGCAGTTGTACGCATTTTAATTGTTAAATTACTGTGCTTTACAGCTTACGTTTTTAAGCTCAATAGTAAGATCTTTTTTAGGATAGTAAAGTACACATTGCTTGCCGATTATTTGTAACACAAACTTTTCTGATTTGATGTTGTGCGCGCCCATAATAGGCATACCATTTGGGTCTTTACTATTTCCATGGCTTAGTAAAAGCTCGCTACGTTTGGTAAACACAGTGTCGGCAAGTGTAACTAGCGTGCCGCCTTTGGCTTTTATAATTGCCTGTTGTAGCACAGTTATAACGCCTGGGTTAAGCTCTGTTAATAGCGCAGGCTTAGCAACGGCATTACTCATACTAATACACCCCCCTATGCTTATTAAAACAGTGAGTATCGCCAGTAACTTTACCATTATTGCTCCTTAGACAACGTAGGCCATGTTAGGTCCATGTTACCGCGAGTAAGATCATTTGGGACGTTTAAAGGCTGCAGTTTTTCGCTAGCTGCAGCAAAACTTGGTACATCCACTTTACTATTTGCGACCGTTGTTGTTATTGGGCACGCACCGTTATTATCTATATGAAAAAGAGCTGTAGATAGTAAAGCTTCGTTACTATCACCAAGTTGGTTATCAAAGTCGTCGCTAACAACACACCCTTGTACATCGGCATTAAATTGTGGCGTTGGTGTTGGGGTAAAGCCTGCGGCATATTCACCAAAGCCTTTACTGTTAACGCCACTAAATTGAATGGTGTAATAGGTTGTTCCACAGTTATGTGTAGGCGTGAATCCGTATGGTTTACCACAGGTTGTATCGCCAATAAGTACCACTTCTGCATCTATCCCTTTTAATCCATTTACAAACGCTTCAGAGGCTGAACAGGTACCTGATGTACTTAATACATAAACTTTAGATAAGTTTAAATCAGGTAATTTATCGCCAGTACTAAAAAACGTTGAGTAGTCTATTTCTTCATCAATAAACGGGAATGGAGAATCGACAGGCTGTTTATCGTTTTGTTGCGTTTGATAGTAAAAACGGTTTTGTACATTGGCACTCCCCGCCACCATATACGCAAGCTGCGAAGACAGCGCTAATAAACCACCGCCGTTGTATCTAAAATCAATAACGAGTTCGTCTACGTTATCGGTTCTAAATTTATTTATTGCATCAATTAGCCCTTCTTGGGCAATACCTATATGGCTATTAAACTGCATATAACCAACGCGGGTGTTATTGCTTGTTACAATCGTTTGTACATTTTGAACTGGAGTTTGCTCGATGTTACCTGCAGTGACATTAAAAGTTTTTTCCGTGCCGTCGTTACTGCGTACAACAATAGTATGTGAGTCACCGTTGGTTGGGCTAAATAAGCCTTCGTTTAAAGTGTCTACGCCTGCTTGGGTATTGGTATTTATACTCACACCATCAACTTCAAGTACGGTATCGCCTCGTTGAAAGCCAATTTGGCTTGCAGGCGAGCCGTCTTCTAGGTAAGCAACACGTAAAATTCTATCGGCTGAATCACCAATAAATGCCCAGTTAATACCATAACCAGAAGTCACGCCTGATTGTGCTTCTTGGAAGAAATCTTCAGAGGGTTCTGAAAAATGAAAGTTATCTTTTTTTGCACCTGAGTCGGTAAGCTGCTCTGTTTTTAATTGGGCAAAGTAATCGGCTACTGTGGCAAAGTTTTCAGGGTCGTTATCGGCAATCTCATCATACCAAAGGTAGGTTTCATCGCTCCAAGAGCGAAGCCAAAGTTTTTCGTATAAGGCTGACCCCGCTTTATCTGGGTAAGGGTCGTTGTTATTAAAGGGATCGTTACCTGTACGAGGGGTTTCGCAAAAGTTTTTTAAATCGTTAGAGGGTTCAAATATCCCAGCAGTCCATGTTGGACTGCTACTAACAGGTGTTGTAACTACAGGAGCTGAGTCGATACCGCCACCACCGCCGCCACAACCCGTTAAAGCAAAGCCCGAAAGTACTGCGATAATGGCAAGCGAGGTATTATTATTTTTAAACATGTTGAGTGCTTCCTGTAAATAAGTTGTTTAAAATATTACAACACTCGCTTATTTATTCAACGTTTTTGGCTTCTCTAGTGTAAATGAGTGTTAAAGCTTAGATCTTGCTCGCACTACTTGTATCTGCAAATGCTTGCTTTTGCCATGCATTAAATAACTTTTGCTGTTTATCTGAGATTTTTAAACCGTATGTTTTTTGCATGTAAGCGTAGGTGTCAGCTATACGTTTTCGTGCATAAACAGGCGGTTCAATTACACGTTGCTTAAAGTTTACTTTTACTTCGCAGCGACCATACTGTGTGGCGTTTTCGCTAAGCATGCCAAAACGATAATTAGAGCGATCTGCATTAATTTCACCTATGGCAGGCGCTAAGTTGTTTATATCAGCTTCCATCGTTCTAAACTTGGCACTTACTTTTATGCAGTTTTTACGCCCGCCATCTTGCCAGCATTGTAGCTGATGACCAAATTCCCATGCCGGAACAATGTGCTCCCATTCAATACGTAGTGCTCGCACATTTACTTTGCCTGATCGGGTAAGGGTATTTCGAGGAATGTAACCACAGTTAGAAGGATCAGGGACGAGTTTTTTGCCTTCTTTTTTAATATCGCAACCGCAGTAAATACTTTTAGCGTTGTCAGGGAGGGTTTTAATTAAATGTCTTTTAGCAGTTGAAAAACGGGTAAATTGTTCGGCAGATACCGAAACACACACACAACAAGCCAATAAGGCCAGAATAAATCGAGTCATATCCATCACAAATGTGAACTACAGGAGTCGGTAGTTTAAAGCTTTGAAGATAAAAGATAAAGTTCACTTAAGGCCTGCACGTATATTACTAAAGAGTGTCTGATTAATTTTTTATTCAAAGTTATTTTCACTATTCATTCATTTCTTACTATTTATCGTATTTTAACCACACAAGATTATACGTTAAGGAGTATGCTTAAAGCTTACTCAATATGGGGATTTGGATTGCAAATGAAATTTGTTGATTATTATGCAGTGCTTGGAATATCGCCTGATTCAGACGATAAAGCGGTAAAGGTAGCTTATAAAAAGCTAGCCAGAAAATATCACCCTGATGTAAGCAAAGAGCCTCAAGCAGAAGATAAGTTTAAAGAAATAGCAGAAGCTTACGAAGTCATTCATAACAAAGAAGAACGTTTAAAATACGACGAGTTACGTCGTCACCAACAAAATCGTGCTCGTCAGCAGCAAGGTCATTATGGTGGTAAAAATGCCTCTTCGCAAAGTAATTACCAGCAAAGCGATCCTCAAACCGATCAAGAGTTTTCTGATTTTATTAATTCAATGTTTGGCGGAGCCGGTGGATTCGATCGTTCCGGGCAGAGCAGAAGTAACGCTGCACGCGCGCAAAAAGGACAAGATGTGGAAATAGAGTTCCCGATTTTTCTTGAAGAGACTTTAGTTGATACCGTTAAGCCTGTTGAGTTTATGTTACCGCAGCGAGATAGTAGTGGTCGTGTCTCTGAAATTAAAAAATCACTTAAAGTGAAAATTCCCGCAGGTTCAGTAAATGGCGAACGAATTAGACTAAAAGGGCAAGGCGGATTAGGGTCAGCGAATGGGCAAAATGGCGATTTGTACTTACAAATTAGTTTAGTGCCCCACCCATTATTTGATGTTGAAGGTCATAACCTAAATATAGTCGTCCCTCTTGCACCATGGGAAGCGGCTCTTGGTACAAAAATAAATTTACCTACGTTGGCAGGCAAAATCCAATTAACTATTCCATCTAATAGTCAGTCTGGTCAACGCTTGCGTATTAAAGGCAAGGGATTAATGAGTAAAAAAGCCAAAGGTGATTTATTTGCGGTGCTTAAAATTGTTAATCCAACATCTGTTGATGATACCAGTAAAAAACTTTGGGAAGAATTAGCCGAAAAAGCTCACTTTGATCCCCGTAATAACTGGAGCAAGCCATAATGCAAATTATCGTGACACAAAAAGATGATTTACTTACTAGTAAAGAGCTATGTTTGAGCAGTGATATTAGCGAAGCCATTTTATATGAGCTAGTTGAGCACAATATTGCGGTTCCAATTGAAGGGGAGCATGTTACGCAGTGGCAATTTACGGTATCTACAGTCACCTTGGTGAAAAAGGCAGCCCGTATTAAGTATGACTTTTCGTTAGATTGGTCGGCAATTCCTTTAATTTTACAATTACTGGATGAGCGCGATGAGTTAATTAGCGAAAACGAAATGCTAAAACAGCATTTGAGCCGATTTAAATACTTCGAATAAAATTTTTAATATCATGGAGTTAATAAAGATATGTATTGCTATTATTTGGTTAATACATACTCTTTGATTTGTTTTTACTTGTAATTCTGATGAACCGCTGACGCCTTATATTTTGTACAAGTAGTAATACTCCACTTAGGCAAAAAAGTACGCTGGTTGCTGCAAAACTAATAAGCAGCGGGTTATTAAAATCCTCTCGCTCATCGTAATCCATAATATGTAACATCCAAAAAAAGTCGAAAATTCGCCATAATGTGCTGCGAACGGTAATAACTTTGCCGTTATTTTTTGACAAGTACAGTGTTGTGTTAAATGTGTCGTCAAATTGTACCTGCCAAACATTGGTTTTATATCCAACTTCTCGCGTACCTTGTTTTAAAAGTAATGTGCTAATTGGTTGGGCGTTAATGAGTAAGTGTGCTTTAGCATTTTTGGTAATTTGCATTTTAGTTGGCGGCTCAAAAGGTCGGCCAGTTTTACCGTTAAAGCTTTGCTGTTCATCTTTATTTGTAACTGTAATTAGAGGTGTGGTTAAAAAGTTCTCAAAGGTTATTTGCGTTGGATTGGCTACTTGAGATGCAATTTTATCAAGAGATGCGACATAATCAGTCTGCGTAAATGGATTGCTAAGAGTACGTGTTGCAAGATGCTCCCCATGAACTTTATCAAGAGGGATAGCGCTCATTACTAAGCCGCCTAATAGCCAGGCTAAAATTTGTAATGCGAGTAAATAACCCAGCCATGTATGTAGTTTTCGAGCTGGTTTAAATATTTTTTTCATAGGCTATACCTTCTTATTTTTGGAGGCTATTTTAATATACTGCAATGCCAAATAACTGCGGCATAATGTCGCAGTTTATGTTTTAGTCATGCTAACGTATAGTTTACTGCCACTGCTTTGAAATAAATCGATTAATATTTCCTCCATGATTTATCATAAAACGACCCCTTAGTTACAATTTTTATAGTTTACGTAGTTATACGCTTGCATTTCGTATTTTTGGCTACTCAAACAGTCACCTTTGCTTAACCGCTCATATGAGTCAGTAAAGGGGCAGTTAAAATTCTAAAAAACACGCTAAAATAACTACTTGCTATATAAAATGGCGAATACTGCATAGTTGATTTGGTATAAAGAGGAAACTGCGTTAAAGTTTGCAGTGTAATCATTAGAGGATAAATACGAAACGATGTCGGAAATTCAATTTTTAAATGTAGATCTAGAGCTTGAGTCAAAGCAAGATATTAGCCTGCTGGTGGCAGATTTGAAAAAAGTCGCTACGATTTTACATTATGACAAAGACGAATACCGTCAATTAGCGCGTATAGAAGTAACAGGTACAGTAAACACGCCAGATAAAGCAATAAATCATTTATGTGAGCTTATTGAATCGTGTTCGCGTAACGCGTTAAAGCAATGGTTAAGTTGTTCGCGCAGAACATTTGATATTGGTTTTGAATCAGGCACGTCCCCTAAGTGCTTTAACCAAGCCTTAGACGCAGACACATTGTTACGTATATCTGCGATTGGTGCGGGTGTGGAAATTACAATTTACCCACTCGAAAGATAGCGAAAAGTAACTATCTTCGCTCTACTACCGCTGCGGTCATTTTTGATACGCAGCACAGCTCATTGCGGCTATTTGTAATTTTTATTTCCCATACTGAACTACGTTTGCCAATATGAAACTCTCTTGCCGTGGCTGTTAACGTACCATTACGAGATGCTTTTAAATGACTTGCGCTAATTTCTTGTCCCACGCAGTAAAATTTAGAAAAGTCGACTACAAAGTTAGCAGCGTAACTTGCTACAGTTTCTGCAAGCACTACGTTAGCCCCGCCGTGAACCATTCCCATTGGGTTATGATGCTCAGGAATTGCCGGCATAGTGGCTACTAAATAATCATCTCCAATTTCAGTAACTTCTATTCCCATGGTTTTCATCAATGTTCCTTGGCCATTAATACCTTGTTCTAACTGCTTGCACAGCTCTAAAGTGATGGGTTGATACCAAATACTCATAATGGGTCCTTTGCTTTTTTAATCATTTATGAACTTAGCTTTAGTTATATCCCTAAAATGCACACAATTGAAATTACTTTGGTTATTTTAAGGCATAATTTAAATTTGCGATTTTTATTTAACTGTATATACTCACAGTTAAATGTACTGTATGGAAAACCAGTTGTATGCGACCATTAACGAAGCGTCAAGCTCAAATACTCGAATTAGTTAAAGTTTTTATTAAAGACACTGGTATGCCTCCTACACGTGCCGAAATTGCACAGACATTAGGCTTTAAAAGTGCCAATGCTGCTGAAGAACATCTAAAAGCACTTGCTAAGAAAGGTGTTATCAAAATGAAGCCAGGCGCAAGCCGCGGTATTCAACTTGTTGAAGAAGATGAACCTGAGCAATTAGGGTTACCTTTAATTGGTCGAGTAGCCGCAGGTGAACCTATTTTGGCGCAAGAGCATGTTGAGAGTCATTGTAAAATTGATCCATTAATGTTTAAACCTGCTGCCGATTTTTTACTGCGCGTTAACGGCATGAGTATGAAAGATATAGGTATTATGGATGGCGATTTATTAGCAGTGCATAAAACTCAAGTTGCTGAAAATGGGCAGGTTGTTGTTGCTCGTGTTGATGATGATGTGACCGTAAAACGTTTTGAAAAAGCAGGCCGTAAAGTATTATTGCATGCTGAAAACGATGATTTTTCGGTTATTGAAGTTGATTTAGAAAACGAATCTTTTAATATTGAAGGTTTGGCCGTTGGTGTTATAAGAAACGCAGATTGGATGTGACTTTAAAAATAGCTTTTAAACAAGTAGCTTTATAAATGCGTACTAATTAGTACGCATTTTTGTTTTAAAATTCACGCTAAAAATAGCGCGTAAACAGTCCGTTGATTATTTAAGCTGAAAAATTTTTTGTACTCATATTCCCCTCTCCTTATGTGTTAAACCCCTCTGTATTGCTCGATTTTTACACCTTTAATTATTTAGTTCCTAGCTGATTTACTATTAATTTATCAATATCACTTGTTTGTTTTTCATACTAAAACTTGATTGTTGTTCATTTTTTAGCTAGTTGTTAATGTGCTGAGCTAATAATGACTCACAGCTTTTTAGTTTTGAGAACACACAATATACACAAACTCGTTGTTGGCGCAGCAAAACCAATCACTATTAAAATAAGATTGGCTAAAAAAATAAAAATAACGAATTGGCGTTTAAGCCGTATGCCTCTTCGCTTTGCATTCGCAATAGCACCAAAGGAGCCACCACATGGGTAAACTGACCTCTACCTTGTGGCTTATATTATGTGTTTTTTCGCACCCAGTTTTGGCTAACAGCCAATACAATATGCGCAAAGGCGTGACCGATATAAGCAATAATGTATATCAGCTGCACATGACCATATTTATAATATGTTGTGTGATTGGGGTGATAGTGTTCGCAATTATGTTTTGGGCACTTATTCATCACCGTAAATCTAAAGGGGCTATACCTGCCCAATTTCACGAAAGCACTAAAGTAGAAATACTTTGGACTGCAATTCCGTTTGTTATTTTAATTGCTATGGCAGTACCAGCCACTAAAACCCTAATTGCAATGGAGGATGCCAGCAAAGCTGATCTGACTATTAAAATTACAGGTTCGCAATGGAAATGGCATTATGAATATATGGGGGAAGATGTAGAGTTCTACTCTATTTTATCTACCCCGCAAGATGAAATCGCGAACCTTGCAGATAAAAATCCTAACTACTTACTTGAGGTTGATAAGCCTCTTGTACTGCCAATAAATCAAAAAGTACGATTTTTAATGACTTCTGACGATGTTATTCACTCTTGGTGGGTACCTGATTTTGCAGTTAAAAAAGATGCGAATCCCGGTTTTATAAACGAAACATGGACGAATATAAACGAAGAAGGTACTTACCGAGGCCAATGTGCTGAGTTGTGTGGTAAAGATCATGGCTTTATGCCCGTTGTGGTGGTCGCTAAATCTGAAGCTGATTTTAAAACATGGCTTGCAGATGCAAAGCAGGCTAAACAAAAAGCAGCATTAGCAGATGCCGCATTACTTGATAAAACCCTCCCAAAAGAAGAATTAATGACTTTAGGTGAACAAGTATATATGGCCAATTGCGCTGCATGTCATCAGCCTACTGGCATGGGTTTACCGGGTGTATTTCCTGCACTTAAAGGCAGCCCGGTAGTGCTTGGTGATATAAAAGATCATATTGATATAGTTATTCATGGGCGTCCAGGTACGGCAATGCAAGCTTTTGCCAAGCAGTTATCTATAAAGCAATTAGCTGCGGTTATTACTTATAAACGTAATGCGTGGGGTAATGATACGGGTGATGTTATTCAGCCGAGTGAAATACAGGCAGCACTTGATGCCAAAGTGGAGGCGAACTAATGAATAGCATAGTAGAACAACCTAACGGCAATGAAGCTCATCATGCTCATCACCCAGCTAAAGGTTTTAAACGCTGGCTTTACACTACTAACCATAAAGATATAGGTAGTTTATATTTAATTTTTTCGCTCACTATGTTCTTAATTGGTGGCGCAATGGCTATGGTGATCAGGGCTGAATTATTTCAACCAGGTTTACAGTTGGTCGATCCTCACTTTTTTAATCAAATGACCACAGTGCATGGTTTAATTATGGTGTTTGGTGCGGTTATGCCGGCCTTTACAGGCCTTGCTAACTGGATGATACCACTCATGATTGGTGCGCCAGATATGGCATTGCCAAGAATGAATAACTGGAGCTTTTGGATTTTACCGTTTGCATTTTTAATCCTATTGGCATCGTTATTTATGCCTGGTGGGGGTCCTGCATTTGGTTGGACTTTTTATGCACCACTGTCCACAACATACAGTAATGATAATACTGCATTGTTTGTATTTGCCGTACATATTATGGGGATTAGCTCAATAATGGGTGCAATCAATGTGATTGTAACCATAGTGAACTTACGTGCCCCCGGCATGACATGGATGAAGTTGCCCTTATTTGTATGGACGTGGTTAATTACTGCCTTTTTATTAATAGCGGTAATGCCAGTGCTTGCAGGGGCTGTCACTATGGTACTTACCGATAAGTACTTTGCGACCAGCTTTTTTGATGCCGCAGGCGGTGGCGATCCGGTGATGTTTCAGCACATTTTTTGGTTTTTTGGTCATCCCGAAGTATACATAATGATTCTTCCTGCCTTTGGCATTATATCTACAATAGTCCCTACCTTTTCTCGTAAAAAACTTTTTGGCTATGCCTCAATGGTATACGCCACATCCTCCATAGCACTATTGAGCTTTATTGTATGGGCTCATCATATGTTTACCACTGGAATGCCGGTCGCTGGCGAGTTGTTTTTTATGTACGCGACCATGCTTATATCGGTACCTACAGGAGTAAAAGTATTTAATTGGGTTGCCACAATGTGGAAAGGCTCAATAACTTTTGAAGTGCCAATGCTTTTTAGTATTGCGTTTATTGTGCTGTTTACCTTAGGTGGCTTTTCGGGATTGATGCTGGCAATTACACCTGCTGATTTTCAGTACCACGATACTTATTTTGTGGTGGCGCATTTTCATTATGTATTAGTAACAGGGGCTGTATTTTCGATAATGGCGGGGGCCTATTACTGGCTGCCCAAGTGGACGGGCAATATGTTTAATATCACGCTAGCTAAATGGCATTTTTGGCTATCGCTGGTGAGCGTGAACGTACTTTTTTTTCCTATGCATTTTGTAGGGCTTGCCGGTATGCCGCGTCGAATTCCCGATTACGCACTTCAATTTGCCGACTTTAACGCAATCATAAGTATTGGTGGATTTGCCTTTGGTTTATCGCAATTGTTGTTTGTAGCTGTGGTAATTAAATGCGCGCGTGGCGGTGATAAAGTGCCTGCAAAAGTATGGGAAGGGGCAGAAGGGCTTGAGTGGGAAGTTGACTCTCCAGCGCCATACCATACTTTTTCTACGCCGCCGGTAATTAAGTAATGACACACGCACCGCTACTCAAATGTTTGGTACTTATTTGCATAGGTATGTTTGCCTTTGCCTTTGCTTTAGTACCTTTGTATGACGTGTTTTGTGATGTAACAGGGCTTAATGGGAAGCCTTCGCTTGAGCAAGCAGAGCAAAGTACACAAATAGTACAAAACCGAGAAGTTGGCGTTAGCTTTACTACTCACGCACAAAGTGGTGCACCGTTTGAAGTTAAATCAAAAGAATACAGTGTAGTGGTAAAACCCGGTGCAATGCGTGAAGTAATGTTTAGTGCTAAAAATAATAGCAATCTAGATAAAGTAATGCAGGCTGTACCATCAGTCTCGCCAGGTAAAGCGGCAAAGTATTTACATAAAATAGCTTGTTTTTGCTTTGATCAGCAACCTCTAAAAGCAGGGGAAGAACTTGAATTTAAATTACTTTTTTATGTTGATACCGCACTGCCAAGCGACATTGAAGAATTAACTTTATCTTATACCGTATTTGATATTAGTGAACAGCTGGTGGCAAGTAATAACTAGCTTTTTAAACTAGTGTGAAACTAGGAGTAAATAAAATGAATCAAGAATATGAGCATTATTACGTACCTGAGCAAAGCCCGTGGCCTATTGTAGGTGCTGTTGCATTGTTTTTTATTGCAGTAGGGGCGGGCTTGACTGTTATGAGTGTAGGTAAAGAAGGGGGTAGCGGGGTTTATCTGCTTTATGCCGGTATTGCTGTACTTGTGTATATGTTGTTTAGCTGGTTTAAAAATGTAATTAGTGAATCGGACCAAGGTTTGTACTCAGCACAAATGGATCGCTCTTTTAGACAAGGCATGAGCTGGTTTATTTTTTCTGAAGTTATGTTTTTTATGGCCTTTTTTGGTGCGCTTTTTTATGCACGCGTATTATCGGTACCTTGGCTTGGAGGCGCAGGTAATAATGCAATGACTAACGAGGTATTATGGCCAACTTTTGAAGCCGTTTGGCCACTAGTTTCAACACCTGCTGGCGAAACTACTCAAGCTATGGGCTGGCAAGGCTTACCACTTATAAATACCTTAATACTGCTTACCTCCTCAGTTACTTTACATTTTGCCCACGTAGCGATGGAAAACAATAAACGCACTCCACTTAAGGTTTTTTTAGGCGCTACTATTTTATTGGGTGTTTGCTTTTTAGGGCTGCAAGTTGAGGAGTACATGCATGCATATAATGACCTTAATCTAACGCTAGATGCGGGTATTTACGGTAATACGTTTTTTTTATTGACTGGTTTTCATGGCATGCATGTAACGCTAGGAACCGTACTTTTATTTGTAATATTTTTACGGATATTAAAAGGGCACTTTACTAAAGATAAGCATTTTGCTTTTCAGGCAGCTGCTTGGTATTGGCACTTTGTTGATGTGGTGTGGCTGTGTTTGTTTGTATTTGTATATGTGCTGTAGCGTTTATTGGTGAATTATTTGCTTTAATAAAACCAAGTTTAAGCGCTGCAATAACAACAACTAAAACAACGACCGAAAACAATACGCGACGACCTAAAAAGTGAGACATAGGTCGTCCCCCAGTTTTCCCTGACACCATAATAAACAATGCTCTAAATAAGTTAAAAAGTATAAATATTAACAACAGTACGATAATAATTTTAATAATCACTGAGTTGACCCTTTATGCAATTAGTTTTATGGCACAAACAAAAGCTTAGCTCACTAATCACACTTTGTATGGTTGTGGTTGTTGTACTTGTGTGTGTGCGATTAGGGTTTTGGCAGCTGGAGCGGGGTGAGCAAAAACAGCAGCAACTAACCGCTATTGCTAAGCAACAGACTCGAGGTGTGATGAGCTGGTCTCAATTACTTAACCTGCCTGATAGCTGGAACAGAACAGGTGTATTGGTTGAGTTAAAAGGGCGGTTTGTACAAAACCAATATTGGCTTTTAGATAATCAAGTTTATAACGGACAAGTAGGGTACGACCTACTTGCTTTACTAAAGCCTGACAGCGAAGAAAAAGTGATTTTAGTTAATTTAGGATGGGTAAAAGCGCCTATATCTAGAGATACATTGCCAAAGGTTACTCTGCCTACAGGTGTTTTTATTCTTAAAGCGCAAATAAAAGAAAATAACTTAAGTAGCTTTACGCTTGAAGATAAAACTACAAATAACGACTTACCTACAAGAATCCAATCTATCGACTTGAATATGCTGAGCACTCAAAGCCAGCAATCATTAATTAATTTTATGGCTTACAGACAAGGTACTGGTGATGAGATTGCTACACCTCATTATGAGGCCGTTGTTATGAGCCCTCAAAAACATAATGCCTACGCTGTGCAATGGTTTTTGATTGCTGTTGCATGTGCTGTTGTGGCTATTTTTGCGAGTAAAAAAAGGACACATAATGAAAAATAATCCCCTTTTGTTGTTTGTGGGTTGCTGCGCTATCCCTTTAGTTTTGGCATATGGCGCATTAAAGTTTGATTGGTTGCCTACTGCAATTACTAATAATGGCGAGTTTTTAAGCCAAGAAATAAAACTTAAAAATTGGCCGCAAAATAATCCCAAACAATGGACTATCGCACTTAATTATTCAAACGAATGTAACACCTCATGCAGCGAACAACTTAATGCACTTAATAACTTATATGTGGCACTTGGTAAAAACCAAGGCAAGGTTGATATGGCTGTAATGGGAAGCCCCGACAATAAAAATCTACCATGGAAAATGATTACTGAGCAACCCACTTTAAAACCAGCCAGTTTATATTTAATTGATCATATGGGGTTAGTAGTACTTGAATATCCCTTTAAAGCCGAGCCACAAGAAAACCGCTTAGTTCAAAAGGGTTTACTAAAAGATCTTAAAAAACTACTTAATTATTCTCGTTCAAGCTAACTCGTTTAGAGTGAGGTAAATGATGTATAAAAATTATAAAAACTTAGTACTACTTACTGGATTACTTGCTTTAATTGTTGTGGCGTTAGGTGCTTACACTCGTTTGAGCGATGCGGGGTTAGGGTGCCCCGATTGGCCTGGTTGTTATGGCTTTTTAACAGTACCTAAGCATGAGGCCGACATAGCCTTAGCAACTCAAAGTTATCCAGACATGATGTTCGAAACCGCAAAAGCGTGGAAAGAAATGATTCATCGCTACTTTGCAGGTGCTTTAGGCTTACTTATTTTAGGTTTATTTGTGTTGGCTTTTTTAAAACGCCAATACCCAACTACGCCAGTTAAGTTGCCTTTGGCTTTGCTTCTACTAGTGGTTTTTCAGGCTGCCCTTGGTATGTGGACAGTAACCATGAACCTTCAGCCGCTTATTGTAATGGGTCACTTATTAGGTGGCTTTAGTATTTTGTCATTTATAACGCTATTGTATTTACGGCTAACCGCAAAACCCATTATGGGAGGTGATAGCGGTGCAAAACGCTATTTTGGTTTAAGTTTAGTTGCGCTCAGTGTATTGATTATCCAAATTGCACTTGGTGGTTGGCTGGCTGCAAATTACGCCGCTCCTCATTGTAGTGGTTTGCCATTGTGTAACTTCGCACAACCGTTTTCATTGAGTAGCGTATTTCAATTACCACTTGAGCACAGTAATTATGAGTTTGGTGTGTTATCGCAGCAAGCGCGTATGTCTATTCATTTATTACACCGCATTTGGGCACTCGTTACTTGCATCGTTCTGGCGTTAATTATGTGGAAAATATACAGCCAAGCGAACTCTAAAAAAATTAAAAATTGCGTTGTGATCGTATTGCTTGTTCTGCTTTGCCAAATTAGCTTAGGGCTTATTTTAGTACATTGGCATATTCCGCTGGGAGTTGCACTGGCGCATAACTTGATGGCTGCCATACTGTTATTAAGCATGGTTAGGTTGTGTTATTACCTAAAATCACGCACATAAAGGGGAAATATGATGGCACTTATAATTAATGAAAAAACACTGCTACCCGTTAATACTCAATCGCTAATTTCGCGTACTCATAGTTTGCTGCAAGACTACTTAGCAATTAGTAAATTTAAAGTGGTAGCCATGCTGGTGCTAACAGCTTGGGTTGGTTTAGCACTGGCTCCCGATGTCGGGCGGGGTATGGTCATACAGTTTATTAGCTTGTTAGGTATAGGGCTACTTTCTGCTGCTGCAGCGGTTATTAATCATGTGGTTGATAGCGAGATAGACTCAAAAATGGCACGGACTCGTCATCGTCCTGTTGCTAAGGGGCGTTTAAGTAAAACACATGCGCTTAGTTTTGCAGCTGTTATGGGGGTTGCTGGTTTTATTATGCTGATGGTGTGGGCTAATACCTTAACCGCTATATTAACGTTATTTGCATTGGTAGGTTATGCATTTGTTTATACATCATTTTTAAAGCGTGCAACGCCGCAAAATATTGTTATAGGTGGGTTGGCTGGCGCAATGCCTCCATTATTAGGTTGGGTGTCAGAAACAAACCAAATGGCAGCAGCCCCTTGGTTACTCGTAATGATAATATTTACCTGGACTCCACCACACTTTTGGGCACTCGCTATAGCGCGAAAGAGTGATTATGAACGTGCTAAAATCCCTATGTTACCGGTAACCCATGGTATCGATTTTTGTAAAACCTGCGTTGTTGCTTATTCTGTTTTACTCGCTGTTGTTTGCGTATTGCCTTATTTAATCGGCATGTCTGGATTAATCTATTTAATAGGTGCATGTGTATTAAATGCAGTGTTTATATATAAGGCGGTCAAATTAAAAATTGCTGTAAATGATGAGACTGCAATGGACTTATTTCGTTTTTCGATTATTCATTTAATGGTACTCTTTGTAATCTTATTTATAGATAAATGGCTCCCTTTATGAAGCAGTTATGGCTTGGGTTAATTGTTATTTTAGTTTTGTTTTTATCAGCATGTTCAAATGAAAATAGCCCAACAGATGTAGATGCATTGGTTTACGAAAATGCAAAACCACTGTCTGATTTTACGTTAAACGATCAGCGCGGTGAATTAGTGACTAAGAAACAATTTATAGGACAGTGGAATTTAGTTTTTTTGGGTTATACAAGTTGCCCAGACATTTGCCCACTAACGCTTGCTAAGTTAAATGCTGTTTATAAAAACTTACAGGCGGACTATCCACTACAAATTTGGTTTTTATCGGTAGACCCGAATCGAGATACACCAGCTAAACGAAAGCAATATATAGATTACTTTAACTCTGACTTTTTAGCTGTATCAGGGGAACATAAACACCTTTTTCCTGTTGTTCGAGAGCTTGGTTTAATTTACGCCATTAGCGATAGCAACGAATCTGAGTATACGGTTGATCATAGTGCCTCAGTAGCTATGGTTGATCAAAATGGTGCCGTAAGGGCTATTTTTAAACCAGAATTTAAACAAGGTAGTGTGCCATTAATTAATGCGACTACTTTAACTAAAGAGTTTAAAAAAATAGCCGATTACTATAAAAA